>JAEEKV010000096.1 GCA_016282595.1 Lachnospiraceae bacterium | reverse complement strand
TAACCGCCTCAAACTGCATGATCCGGATATAGGCGATGCCATCCTCTTTTTTCTCATAGGTAACCGTGGGAGATTCCACCCGGGCACGGGTTACCTCGATCTTCATGTAATCCGTCTGACCTTCCCGGAAGATAGTCAAAAGAACCTTCGTCCCCTCTTCTCCCTTAATGAGGGCAACCGCATCCGAAAGCTCATAGCCGCGGACGTCCTTGCCATCCACTTCCACGATGATATCTTCTGCCTTCAGTCCGGCCTTTTCTGCCGGAGTTCCTTCCATGATCCCGGTAAGCTTCGGATATCCGGTGGACTGATCCAAACCTACATAGGCACCGATACCATAGAATACACCGGAGGTACTTTCCTTTAGTTTTTGCATATCCTCTTTGGTATAGTAATCCGCATACTTGTCACCGGTGGCTTCCACAAGGCCCTCATACAGGCCATCCGCGAGCTGCTCATCCGTCACATCAAACAGATAGTTCTGGGCAATGTTGCTTTCGATGAGCTTGATCTTGTTTTTCACATCCTTGGTCAGCACCGTGGTGGGCTTCTTCTGGATCTTCTGGCCAATCACCGCCAGCTGTCCGATCCCCGTAAGACCCACTACGCGGATCATTACCAGAATCACGATCTGGGAGATCAAAAGACCGATGAGGATACCAAAAAGAAGCGTTCGCAAAGTGCCACGCTTCTTTTCCTTTGTGTTTGCCTGTTCCGTATTGATCTGGGGCTGCAGACTTTCTTCCTGCAGCTGTCTGTTTTCTTCTTCCATAGTTTCTTTACAAACGCTCCTTTTTCCCGGGCTTTACAGATAACCCCAAGGATTCACATAGTTTCCGTTGACACGAACGGAGAAATGCAGATGGGCTCCGGTGGATCTTCCGGTAGAGCCTACGGCTCCGATTGTATCACCCTTCTTTACCTTCTGATCGGCGGAGACATACAGGGCGGAGGCATGCATGTAAATGGTGTAAATGCCGCTGCCGTGGTCGATCATAATATAGTTACCCATGGTAGCACTGTAGGCTGCCGCGATGACAACGCCGTCCGCTGCCGCCAGGATGGGGCTTCCGGTAGGTGCCGCCATATCCACACCGTTATGGAACTTCTCCACCTTCAGGATGGGATGCATTCTGTTACCGTAATCATCGGAAATTCTGGTATAGCTGGGTGCAGGCCAGCAGAACTGACCGCCGCTGTAGGTTACATAGTTGCCGGAAACAGAACCGCCGTTTTCGGCTGCAATGGCCTGCTGCTGTTTCTTTCTGGCTGCTTCTGCTGCCTTTTCCAGCTGGCCGATGGTCTCGTCCTGTTCCTTGATCATCTCTTCATATTCTTCAATGGCCGCCTGTTTTTCCGCAATGTCCTTGTTGTAGGCGGAAAGTTGAGAAGCCTTCTCACTCATCAAAGATTCCATGGCGCTTTTCTTGCCTTCCACATCTTCCTTGGTCTGGGCAAGTACTTCCTGCTGGGTCTCCAAAACCTCCTCCAGCTCTGCCATTTCTTCTTTGGTTTTTTCATAACGGATGAGCATATTCCGGTCATAAGCGGAAAGCTGCTCGATGTACTCAGCCTTATTGAGCATCTCGGAAAAAGAGCCTGCTCCTAAAATGATCTGAACAAAGTCCGTGGTGCCCTTTTCATACATGAACTTGATGCGGATCTTCATACTCTCGTACTGATCATCTGCATCCTGTCTGGCCTGCATCAGCTTCGCCGAGGTTGCCGCCAGCTCACTTTCCTTTTGCTCTAAAAGCTGCTCCACTTCATTCAGATTCACAATGACGCTCTGGATTTCGCTGTCAAGATCATAGACAACGGCATTGAGGGCGTCTCTGCTTTTTACAAGCTCCTGCTTGATATCCTCAGCCTTCTGGAGATTGTCCTCCATCTCCGTCTTCTCACTTTTGGCCTGATCCACCGCAGCATTTCCTTCCCGGACTGCTTCATTGGCCCGCTGCAGGGCTGCGGAAGGGGTATAAACGTTGGCTGCAGGAGTGGTAGGCGCCGGAGCCGGAGTAGGCTGTACCAAAACAGGCTCATCTACCGCATCCGGAGTGGACATCTGGCTGGGCGCAGCGTTGATATCCACGGTGACTTCTTCATCCGCACATGCAGGCAGCGCCGATCCCGTTACCAGAACCGCCGCCAGAAAAATCGCCATATATCGTTTGATCCATCTGTTTGCCTTAAACTGCATATCTGCTACTCCAATGCCAAAAATCTCACACGCGAATGTGTTTTCTGACTGTCGAAAAACTACCGATAAAACCGATTCCGATACCGATGGCAAGTGACACCGGGATCAGGATTTGGAAGATCTGCTCTACCGATAAGAACTTCAAAAGCTGGGACAGCATGGTAAACCGGGTGGAAAGATAGTCGATCACCTTATTGTAGATAAAGTAAATGGTGATCAGGGGAACCACGCATCCCAGAACACCGATCAAAACACCTTCGATAACGAAGGGAGCTCTTACGAAAAAGTCCGTGGCACCGATGTATTTCATGATACCGATCTCTTCCTTCCTGACAGAAATACCGATGGTAACGGTATTGCTGATGAGGAACACGGAAACTGCAAGCAGGATCCCGATAATACCCAGGGATACATAGCTTACCAGCTTATTCATACCGGAAAGGGTATTGGCGGTGATCTCGGAATGGTTTACCTCACGAACACCATCCACGCCCTGCAGGTATTTTACCAAATCATCCTGTTTGGAAACATCTTTTAAATACACTTCATAGTTGGCGGAATCTGCAATGGGGTTGTCATCGCCGAAGCCGTCGGCATACTCACCCAGGTAATCCTCCTTAAAACTCTCCCAGGCTTCATCTGCGGACACGAAATTGGTTCTTGCCACTTCCGGTCTTGCATTGATGATATCGCCGATCTCTGCGATACGGTCATCGGATAATCCTTCATCAAAGAACACCGTAACGGAAACGCCTTCCTGGGCCATTTTTACGATATACTGAAAATTGGCAACCACGGAATAGAACACTCCGAACATCAGAAGGCAGGCACTGATGGTGGCGATGGATGCCAGGGAATACCACTTATTCCGGAAAATATTGATGATGCCCTGCTTTAAGGTATAAAAAAATGTACTAAATCTCATCGACGTAGGTCCCTTCTTTCTCATCGGAAATGATCACACCCTTGTTCATGGCGATCACTCGTTTTTTCATGGCATTTACGATCTCCCTGTTATGGGTTACCACAACTACCGTAGTTCCGGTCTCGTTGATCTCCTCAAACAGCTTCATGATCTCCCATGAATTGTTGGGATCCAGATTTCCGGTAGGCTCGTCCGCAAGAAGGATGGGCGGATTGTTTACCAGGGCCCTGGCCAGTGCCACACGCTGCTGCTCACCACCGGAGAGCTGCTTGGGCTTAGCCTTGTATTTTCCCGCAAGTCCCACGGTAGAGAGCATGGAAGGCACGTTCCTTCTGATCTCCTTTCCGGGGGTTTGCACGATCCTCTGGGCAAAGGCTACGTTTTCATACACGTTCCGGTCCTTCAAAAGTCTGAAATCCTGGAATACCACTCCCAGCTTTCTGCGGTACATGGGGATCTGACGATGCTTTAATTTCACCACGTTGATCCCGTTGACCTCAATATTGCCGCTGGTGGGTAAAAGCTCCCGAAGTAAAAGTTTGATCAATGTCGATTTCCCGGAGCCGCTGTCTCCCACGATGAATACAAACTCACCGGGATCGATATGGAGGCTCACGTCATTCAGTGCCGGTGCGCCGGTTGAATAGGTCTTACTCACATGATCCAAGGTTATCATTTTTAAGTCCTGCCCTTTCTTTAATACTCAATCTGTTCCATATATTTCATATACCGGACCACCATCATGGCGATCTTAAAGGTAATGGCGTCTTCAAACACCCGAAGATCCAGTCCGGTACTTTTTTGCAGTTTATCCAGTCGATAGACCAGCGTGTTTCTGTGAATGAAAAGCTGTCTTGAGGTCTCAGACACATTCAGGCTGTTTTCGAAAAACTTCTGAATGGTGATCATAGTCTCCTCATCAAATTCCTCCGGTCTCTCCGTTCCGAAGATCTCCCGGATGAACATCTTGCAAAGAGGCATGGGAAGCTGATAGATCAATCTGCCGATGCCCAAGGTGGTATAGGAGATCAGCTTTTTCTCCTCAAAGAAGATCTTGCCTACCTCAAGGGCCATTTTGGCTTCCTTGTAGGAACGGCTGACTTCCTTCAGCTCATTTACCGTGGTGCCGTAGGCCACATGGATCTTCTGAGCCCCTTCCTTTTCCAGGCCCGCAATGATGGCCTTGGCTGCCTTGTCCATTTCCGCCTTCACCTGATCCTGTGGAACGGCAAGTTCCTTTACGATGATAACACTGTTCTCATCCACCGCCGTAACAAAATCCTGGCTGGCTGCCATGATATATTCCCGGATGGCTTCCACCGTATTGCTCTCTTTATGATCCCGGGTCTCCACGATCATGACGCAGCGCACGGCTTCCATTTTGATCCGCAGTTTTTTGGATCTGGAATAAATATCCACCAAAAGCAGATTGTCCAAAAGCAGGTTCTTGATAAAGTTATCCTTATCAAACCGCTCCTTATAAGCCACCATCAGGTTCTGGATCTGGAAGCAGGCCATTTTGCCCACCATATACACATCCTCACCGGATCCGATGGCAATGAGAACATACTCTACCGTAGCCTCATCATAAATCTTAAAATACTGATAGCGGGAAACCTCCTGGCTGTCTGCGGCGGAACGTACAAAGTCCACCACCTTCGCCTGATAATTCCCCTCCAGGGAAGTGGTGGCCACAACCGCATTGCCATCCGTATCGATTACTGCAAAATCCACCCGCGAAATTGCCTTCAACCCCTCCAAAGTTGACTGCAATATCTGATTCGAAATCATACCCCGTCTCCTTAAGTTCTGCCCTTCTCGTTTGGGAAAACTGCACAAAGAAACCGCCATTTCCCCATTGTTATGCACATTACAAGAGACATTTTAATATAAAACCCCTAAAAAATCTACCAAAAAAATGTGTGCATTTTATGTATTTTTCCTGCTTTTTTGCAGTTTTTTATCAATTTTCTTCAGAATTTTCAGTCTCCGACTCTGCAAGTCCCTTTTCGATGGCCTCGGTATCAAACTCCTGGGTATCGAATTTCAGAAGGGTTTCCGTATGCTCCTGCTCCTTCTTTTTTTCCTCTTCCAAAGCAGCGCTTTCTTCTTTGTTATACTGATCCACACTTCGTTTGAGGGCCTTCTGACTGAAGAACTGTTTGAGCTTTTCCAACAGGCTCAAGCTTCCGTGATCCAGGGCCATATCATGCTTTAGGATCAGCCAGATCTCGGCATGTAGCTTCATATGATGCTCGCTGTAAAACTCCTCCCTGGCAGGATAGGACAGATCGGAAATAATGATGGCAGGCGCCAGCACGTTGATATCGTTGATGAGGGAATCCTCCGAGGAGGCTTCCTCTAAGCTAAACCGTCCGGTGATATTCAGCTTGGACTGAAAACTAAGGATCCCGTTTTCCAGCTTCTTCAGGCTTTCCTTTGTATCGGACAAAAGGCAAACCGGAACGGTTTCCCTGTGGATCCTGCCCAGGAACTGTCGCATAAATTCATTCTCACGAATTTCCCTAATCCGGCTCTTGGAAGTGATCCCAGCCACCTTCAAAACCTCCGGGTCCGCTGCAATGGTCAGGCTCATATTTTCCAGAAACTCCTTGGTTTCCGGATGATCCTCTGCCTCCAAAAGTCCCGAAGCCGTAATATAACACAGGGTGCTGACCTGTCCGTTTCGTATGTAGGTTTCCACCTTTTTCATGGCCTCTTTGACGGAATGATCCGTCAAGGTAATCCCCAATACCTGAAACTCTCTCATAGTCTGCTCCTACCTAGGCCTCTTCGATACCGTCTGCAAGCAGCCGGATCTTTCTTTCTTTGTACAGGCGTCCCACCGCCCGCTTAAATTCATTCTTACTCATGCCCGTTACCTGCCGGATCTGCTCCGGTGAGGATTTATCATGAACAGGCAGTTTTCCGCCGTTTTCCCCAAGGAGGGAAAGGAGTCTGTCTGCGTCTTCATCCATCTGCAGGTAAGCTTTTTTCCGAAGGTCCAGATCCAGTTTGCCGTCTTCATGAACCCGGCTGACTCTGGCACTGATGGTCTCTCCCACTACGGCTCCTGCCCCCGCTGCCTCACGCTTGGGGATCAGTCCCTGATAGCGGTCATCCACCGCCACAAAGATGCCGAAATTGTCGCTGATCTCATATACGGTGCCCTTCACCTCATCCCCCATCTGATAAGGGGGTCTTGTACTCAAATAGGGGTAAAGCTTCATGGTAGCGCAAAGCCTCTGGGATTTATCCAGATACAAGGCCACCAGCACTTCCTCTCCGGCCTTCACCTTTCTGGTCTGCTCCCGGAAGGGCAAAAACAGCTCTTTTTCCAGGCCCCAGTCCAAAAACGCACCGATGCCTGCCAGGGCTGAAACCTTCAGCCTTGCCACCTCTCCCAAGGTGATCTTCGGGGACACAGTGGTAGCCACCGGACGATCCTCGGAGTCCTTATATAAAAACACGGTGATGGGATCCCCGATCTCCAGATCTGAGGGCACCCATTTTTTCGGTAAAAGCACCTGCTCCTCGTCAGAGGTCTTTTCGGCAAGATAGGCCCCAAAGTCCGTTTTTCTTACCATCACAAGCAGGTTCTGCTTTCCAAATTCCATTCCTTCACCTTATCCTTCATCCATACAGAGCTTTATCTTGCAAAAGCTCTTGCCGTCTTCGCGGTTCAGTTCCACCCCTACCTCGTTTCCCATTTGATGCACTACGGGATAGATGGTATCCGATAAAACCGCGGAAATATGGTAGCTTGCCAGGATCCTTTTTACCTTGGAGGATCGCGGGATCAGATCGCAGGCCATATCCACATACTGTACATTGTTTACGTGATCGTTGGTATCAATATGGTGCCGTTGCACCGTTACGGGTTCTTTGGCTTCTCCCTCTCCCTCGAAAAAGAGCTTGCGGGAAAGGTACTCCATAGGAAACTTTTCCTCCAGCTTATAAGCCTCTATCATCTTCTCATCCGGCTTGACGGGGATGTGCTTTTCCATATGCAAAAGAGTATAAAGGGTGTTTGCATAGGCTAACTTTTCACCCGTCTCCGTCTCCATAAGATAGTTACGATGTCCCATGGCTCCCTTGAAATCATAGGGCCAGGTGGAGATCACGATCTTCTCCCCCAGCATGGGCCGCCTTAGGATATCCACCTGCCAGAAATTCAGCACCCAGGCCATGCTTTTCGGCGTCAGATATTCAATGCCGATGCCCAGGTCCTCCGACTGCATGGTGGAGCAGTCCTGAAAATAATTCAGCAGCATAGGAATCGTCAGCCTGCGATCCAGGCCCGTTTCACTATATCTAACCGTACTTTTGAAGCTGTACATAAGTCCCTCTTTTCATTCCTCATTTACGCATAAACAGATTCATTTTAGTACAAAAGCGAAAAAGTTTCAACCTTCTTTCCCTGTTGCCATTATGAAACAGAAGTATTATAATGGACGAGGTTGGGGTGCCGAATGATATGATTGACAAGACAAGCTATCTGGAAAACTTATTAGGGGAGTATGCAGGATCCTTTGATCTTGTCAGAGATTATGAAATCGGCGGCGTCAAAGCTCTGGCGTACGGATATTTCTCCACAGTCAGTGAGAAATATGTTCTGACTCCGAAAGCAAATCTGTGGAGCATCCACGGCTTTGAACACATTCTATTTCTGGACAGATCCTCCGTTACCAAAGAGGATATCGATGCCATAAAGGTTCTGATGGCAGAACACATGGCACCAAAGCTGGTCTGTAAAGGGAACAAATATCCCGAGAAGGACCATATGTATTCCTATGTCACGGTCGCACTTCTTTGTGACACTCCCCCGGATGCGGAAACCATAAAAGCCATACAAACCTTCAAATATGAAAAAGACTATCTGCTCACCATTCGCGGACATGTCGAAGGACATCTGGTACTAATGGACCTTTCCACAGGAAAGGCTTATGCAAATAAGGTGGCAAAACACCTTATAGATTTCTACGAGAAAGAGAGGCGATGAAAATGAATGCAGCATTAGTACTTATCATCAGTATTGCAGTATTGCTCTGTGGCTATCTTTTCTACGGAAAATGGTTAGCCGGACAATGGGGTGTCGATCCGAGCAAGAAAACCCCCGCACATGAAATGGAAGACGGCGTGGATTACGTTCCTGCCAAGACCCCCGTTCTGATGGGTCACCATTTCTCCTCTATTGCAGGTGCAGGCCCTATCAACGGTCCCATCCAGGCAGCTATCTTTGGCTGGATCCCCGTTCTTCTCTGGGTTCTCATCGGCGGTATCTTCTTCGGCGGCGTACATGACTACGGCGCACTGTTTGCTTCCATCCGTCACCAGGGACAGTCCATCGGTGAAGTTATCGAGGACGCCATGGGCAGTTTTGCCAAGAAGATCTTTATCGTCTTTGGCTACCTGACCCTGCTTTTGGTTGTGGCAGCATTCAGCTCCATCGTAGCAAGTACCTTCGGAAGCACCACAGCTACAGGTGATGCCCTGGAAGGCGCAGCACTTCTGGCTCACCAGCAGACAGCAATGATCTCCATTCTCTTCATTCTGCTGGCCATTGTTTTCGGTTTCCTGGTATATCGTAAGAACGTGCCCATCGGACCGGCTTCTGCCATCGGCGTTGTTGGTATCATCATCATCGTTGCCATCGGTATGAACTTCTGTCCCATCAGCATTCCTTACAATGTATGGATGTGGATCCTTGCAGCTTACATTCTGGTTGCATCCGTAACTCCGGTATGGATCCTTCTGCAGCCCAGAGATTACTTAAGCTCCTTCCTGCTTTACTTCATCATCGGCGTGGCTTTCATCGCCATCATCGGTGCATCCCTTGCAGGACACGGACATATTGATATTCCCGCCTTCGCAGGCTGGAAGATTGCCGAGAGCAACGGACTGTTCGCTACCGGTAACCTGTTCCCCGCACTTTTCGTTACCATTGCATGTGGTGCCATTTCCGGTTTCCACTCTCTGGTATCTTCCGGAACCACTTCCAAGCAGCTTGACAACGAGGCCAATGCCCGTCCCGTTGCTTACGGTTCCATGCTCATCGAGTGCGTGGTTGCAGTGATCTCCCTGTGTGCAGTTGGTTTCGTATGGAACACCGTAAACGTAGATAAGGAAGCCCTTGCAGCAACCGGACTTACCAGCCCCACTGCTGTATTTGCAGGTGGTATTTCCCAGATGATCGGCAGCTTCACAGGTTCTGAGAAGCTTGTGAGCATCATCTATTCCATGTTCGTACTTGCAGTTTCCGTATTCTGTCTGACCTCACTGGATACCGCAACCAGACTGGCACGTTATATGTTCCAGGAATTCTGGCTTGGTCCCGATGAGACCGTTCAGACCGTATCCGGTACCAAGAAGGTACTCTGCAATCCTTACCTGGCAACCATCATCACCGTAGTGCTCGGTGTAGGCCTTGGTATGACAGGTTATGCAAAGATCTGGCCGCTGTTTGGTGCAGCAAACCAGCTTCTTGCAGCAGTAGGACTTCTGGCTGTATGTACCTGGCTTGGTAAGATCGGCAAGAACAACAAGATGTTCTACATCCCCATGGTATTCATGCTCATCGTAACCATCACCTCCCTGTGTCAGACCATCCTTGGCAAGTTCAAGGCCATCGGTGCAGGCGGTGCTGATGTCTGGGCTTATATCCAGGCTGTTCTTGCTATTCTTCTGGTTGTGCTTGCACTGGTACTGGCAGTTTACTCCTTTGCCAACCTTGCAAAGCAGTCCAAGGAAAAAGCAGCTTAATCAAACTACCCAAAGACCGGGACGCCTTTTGACGCCCCGGTCTTTTCATTTCCACTATAATCACGGAGAAATTTGTTATGGATAAAACAGGCAAGGAAAATCTTACCTTCAGCTCTTCCTCTTCTATATCCGTTACGGATGCTGCCAATACGCCTGAGATCTTCCCACCTCACTGGCATAATGCGGCGGAATTTACAGTGGCGTTAAAGGATGGCTGTGTTTATCGTGTCAGCGACACCCCCTATACTCTAAACACAGGGGACCTGCTTCTGGTGTGGCCCGGTCAGAT
>JAEEKV010000008.1 GCA_016282595.1 Lachnospiraceae bacterium | reverse complement strand
TGAGCCGCCAGCTCTTCGATGCGTGCATAGGTCTTTCGCAGCTTGTTTTCCGAAGTGCGTCTCACCACTTCGATATTCTGCGCCGTAATGCCCAGGGGATCGCTGACTGCTACCCCCACCGTTTTGGCACCGAAATCCAGTCCCATGATCCTCATATCAATCTTCCCAATGGTTGCTCTTGATATAGGAGCGAAGCATCTCCTCCACCAGCTCGTCCCTTTCCACCTTCATGATAAGAGATCTGGCACTGTTGTGGGAGGTGATATAGGTAGGATCGCCGGACATGATATAGCCCACGATCTGATTCACCGGGTTGTAGCCTTTCTCACTGAGCGCCTCATAGACTGTGGAAAGTACGATCTTTACACCGTTACCGTTATCTACATCCACCTTGAAAAATTGGGTATCTGAAGTATTTGCCATTTTGCCACCTGCTTTCTTAATGATATCTGTTTTGCGTATCTCTGATACTACTCAATATGTGTCAGTTTAAAGGAATTCATCTCCGGTTTTAAGAACTCGTTCTCTACCGGTTTCTGGGAAGCCACAAAGGACTCTACCTCTTTATCGATCACTACTTCTTTTTTCAGAAGCACGTTTACCTCATTGTAGATCTTTTTATATTTCTCGGATGCGGTAATAGAGAGGAACAGATCACTGATGGGACGGTTCTTACCGTTCTCAAAGTACTTGTTCTCCTTGGTATCCAGATAGTAGTAGATCTCATGCACCGTCTGCTGGTTGGTCATGGTATCCATGACGGTCTCATCAATACGAATGGTACGGTCTGCGCTCTCACCGTGGATAACAATACTGCCTCTGGTGGTAGGGCTGATCTCCGAACTGAAAGCCAGTCTTGTAAGCTGCTCCTTGATAAGGTTCAGATAGTGATCTACCTGCTGACGGGAAACCGCTGCCGCCGGGCTGACGGTGGTTGCACCGGCCTTCTGCATGGCGATACCGATGCTGACACCGATCTTCATGATATAGTCATGCTGCGCGATCCTCTCCTTCACCTGCTTTTCCACTCTGGCGTTCAGGGAAGGAAGTCCGATTACCAGTACGCTCTTTAAGAACTTGTATTTCAGGTTTGTAATATCCTGCTGCATATTGCTGGCCGCCACATCTGCACGACCTGCTTTCTTCATAAAGTTTGTAGTATTTTCTCCATCGGAAACCTCAAGGCCCTGAGAATCAATTCGCATTTTCAGCGAACCCACCTCAGCCTTGGTAGATTCCAGATCCATCTCGATCTCGAAATCCACATCCTTGGGAAAATGCTCCATAATGGCTGCCGCCGTGTCTTTTGAAACCTTCTCGATCTCCGCGATCTCATCTTTTGTGTACTTCATGTGCCACACCCCCGATTCCTTTTATTCCCAAATAACCCCATTGATGTCTGTCCGAAACACCCCATACAGGACAGACGATACTGCATACCTTGCTATATTTTACACTATTTCGCACAAAATGAAAACAAAAATATTTACTCCGCAAATTCCCCAAGGAGCACTTCTTTTTCCAGAAAATCCAGCAGCTTCACAGTCCGGATCTGACCGATGAGTTCCTCCCGGGATGAAGGAATTGCCACCTCCATATAGTTGGGGGTATGCCCCGTCAGATACTGCTTTTCCCCAATCTCCTTGATGCGTTCAAACAAAACCGGCTGCCCGCTACCGAGAAAATCGCGCCGATAGGCTTCGGATTGTTTATCATGAAGCTTTGCCAAAGCAGCACAGCGCTCTTTTTTCTGCTTTTCCGTCAACTGTCCGGGTAGGCGATCCGCCACGGTTCCTTTTCTTCTGGAAAAGGGAAAGATGTGGGTTTCATAGAAGCCAATACTCTCCACAAAGGATAGAGTTTCTTCAAATTCTTCTTCCGTCTCCCCGGGAAATCCTGCAATAAGATCCGTGGTAATGGCCGGACGATCAAAGCAGCTTCGTAAAACCTCTACCCCCCGGCGAAAATCCTCGCAGGTATATCTTCGGTTCATTCTCTCCAAAACGCTGTCGCTCCCGCTTTGCAGGGACAGATGGAAATGGGGACATACCTTCTTACAGGCTGCCAGTTCCTTAGCAAATCCTTCCGTAATGATCCGGGGCTCAAAGGATCCCAGCCGAATCCTCTCCAGGCCTTCTATCTCATTCAGTTTTCGTATTACGCCCAAAAAATGTCCTGCGTGCTGAAACTCCCGGGCAAGCTCACTGCCCGTGGCAAAAGCAGAATTGTAGGAGGTGCCGTCAAAGTCCAAGCCGTAAGAACTGATATGGATGCCGGTGATAACGATCTCCTTATAGCCCCGGCTCACCATGGTTTTTGCTTCCTCTATGATGTTCTCCGGCTCTCTGGAACGAACTCTCCCTCTGGCGTAGGGTATTGCACAGTAGCTGCAAAACTGGTTACAACCGTCCTGGATCTTAATATAGGCTCTGGTATGCTCCGCCGTCTGCTCCAGCTTGATCTCCTCATAGACAGGATCCTTGTCAAGATCGGGGATGGAAGCCCCTCCCAGGGTCTTCCCCTTTCCGGCCCGGTCAGAGAGAAACTCCTCCACAAGCTGTACGATATCCTTCTTTTTATTATTCCCGATAGCAAGGTCGATGCTCTCATCCTTTTCCACTTCCCCCTGATGGGTCTGGACATAGCAGCCCACTGCAACCACCACGGCGTCCGGGTTTAAGGCCTTTGCCTTATGGATCATCTGCCTGCTTTTGCGGTCTGCAATGTTGGTTACGGTGCAGGTATTTACCACATAAATGTCCGCTTTTTGTGCAAAATCCACAATGGAATAGCCATTTTTATGGAAGTATTGCTGCATAGCGTCTAATTCATAGGAATTGACTTTACAGCCTAAGTTATGGAATGCCACACTTTTCATTTGAAACCCCGCTTATTTTTGGATGTTTTCGTTATTGACTTTTTTGAGGGCCGCAAGTAGTATTATAGGCGAAGGTATTGAAACCCAAAGAAAAATCAGGAGGTATGAATTATGAAGACAGTAAGAATTTCTTTAAACTCTATTGACAAGGTTAAATC
>JAEEKV010000095.1 GCA_016282595.1 Lachnospiraceae bacterium | reverse complement strand
CTTGCAGACAGCAAGCTTAGCAGCCTGACGCAGCTGCTCTTCAGGAATACCTACTGCATCCGGCATATTTCCGCCATACTGATTTACCATCTTTACGAACTCCTGCGGAACGGAAGAAGAACCGTGAAGAACGATGGGGAATCCGGGCAGTCTCTTAATGCACTCTTCCAGAACGTCGAAACGAAGCGGAGGGGGAACCAGGATGCCGTCAGCATTTCTGGTGCACTGCTCAGCGGTGAACTTGTAAGCACCGTGAGAGGTTCCGATAGCGATTGCAAGGGAATCACAACCGGTCTTATCTACGAACTCCTCAACCTCTTCAGGCTTGGTGTAAGCTTCCTTACCAGCCTCTACAACAACCTCATCCTCGATACCTGCAAGAGTACCAAGCTCAGCCTCTACTACTACGCCGTGAGCGTGAGCATACTCTACAACCTGCTTGGTAAGAGCGATGTTATCCTCGAAGGACTTGCTGGAAGCGTCGATCATAACGGAGGTAAATCCGCCGTCGATACAGCTCTTGCAAAGCTCGAAGGTATCGCCGTGATCCAAGTGAAGTGCGATGGGGATCTGAGGATTCTCAGCAACAGCAGCCTCAACCAGCTTAACCAGATAAGTGTGGTTAGCATAAGCGCGGGCTCCCTTGGAAACCTGAAGGATTACGGGGCTGTTCAGCTCGCCTGCTGCCTCGGTAATACCCTGAACGATCTCCATGTTGTTTACATTGAAAGCGCCGACTGCATAACCGCCGTCATAAGCTTTCTTGAACATTTCTGTGGTAGTAACTAATGCCATTTTTGTTCTCCCTTTCTTTATTTTTTTATTTTGTACTGCATCTTCTATCAGCTCCTGCAATACAATCATAGGGATTATAGCACAAAAGCCCTTCGGATACAAGGAAATCTATTCGCCGTCAATGAGTTCTCTGATCTGGTCGTAAGTGATACTGTATTTTTTCGCAATATTCATGGCGTAGGACTTGGAATCCGCTCTATATCTGTATATATCATAATCTTTATATTTATGTTAAAATCCATTCATCACATCAAAGGAGACTGCTTCATGGCACAGACAGATCCAAGTAAACGCATCAGCGCCGAGGAGATCCGTACCCTTCTCCATGAAAATGTGGAGAGCGGCTTTTCCCACACCTCCTATGCCGAGGAATCTCTGCGCTTTCACTATCTGTTGCAGGGGGACCCCCGGGCGGTGGAGGAAACCGATAAGATTCTGGACGCCTCCATTCAGGGAATGCTGTCCAAGGATCCCCTCCGAAATTTCCGCTATCTTTTTATTGTCAATACCGGGCTGGTTACCCGCTATGTCATTGAAGCAGGGCTGCCTCAGGAGCAGGTTTATGCCATCAGCGATCTTTACATCCAGAAGGCCGATGTGGCAAAAACCATTGAGGAGATCAAAGCCCTGAACCGGGAGCTTTGGAGCCGCTATGTGGATATGGTAAAAAAAGCCAGGCAAAAGCACGCCTATTCCAAAACCATGCGTGCCTGCCTGGACTATATCGATCTGCATTTTAATGAAAAACTCACCCTTGCCATGCTGGGCAAGCATCTGGATCTGAACCCCTGCTATCTGGCAACCCTGTTCAAAAAGGAAATGGGGGAAACCTTCGGAAGCTACCTTATGGGGATTAGGATCAAAACCGCCAAGGCTCTTCTTACCAGAACGGAATACTCCTATTCCCAGATTGCCTATTCCCTGGCCTTTTGTTCCCAAAGCCACTTTATCAAATGCTTCCGGGAGCAAACCCATCTTACCCCCATGCAATACCGGATGCAGTTTTGGGAGGAAAATTTCGCTTCCGCCCAAAGATCGTAGAGCAAATATTACGCCTCACTGAAGGCTTTGTACTGCTGCTCCAGCTCCTCATCCGTGATCATGGTAACACGTCCCGCATCATACTCAGACATTACCCAGTCATAGATCCGGTGGATCAGAGCGTCGCTCTTTTGCAGCTCCGCTTCCCCGTGCTGCTTTCTGTATTCATTCACCCAGAAGGCCACTCCGGCAACACCGGAGGTGTTGGTAATGGAAACCCTGGGCGGGCGATTTAAGATGGCCCCCGTATCAAAGATGTTGTAGATCTCCGGATTTTTCATCATGCCGTCTGCATGGATCCCGGCCCTTGTGAGATTGAAGTTGCTTCCCACAAAAGGCGTCATAGGCGGGATGCTGTAATTCGTCTCTCTGCTGATATAGTCAGCGATCTCCGTAATCACCTTCGTATCCATGCCGTTAAGCGTGCCCCTCAGGGACGCATATTCGAATACCATAGCCTCCAGGGGTACATTTCCCGTCCGCTCTCCGATTCCGAGGAGGGAGCAGTTGACACCGCTGGCACCGTACATCCAGGCGGTAGTTGCATTGACAACCCCTTTGTAAAAATCATTGTGTCCGTGCCACTCGATCATCTCGGAAGGCACGTCCGCATGATGCTGCAAACCGTAAATGATACCTGATACACTTCTCGGAAGTGCTGCACCCGGATAAGGAACACCGTAGCCCATGGTATCGCAGGCGCGGATCTTCACCGGTACTCCGCTTTCTCTGGAAAGCTCCATAAGCCTGGTGGCAAAAGGCACTACGAATCCGTAAAAGTCCGCCCTGGTAATATCCTCAAAATGACATCTGGGACGAAGTCCCGCCTCGATACAATCCGAAACGATCCCCAGATACTTATCCAGCGCCTGCTGGCGTGTCAGACCCATCTTATGGAAAATATGATAATCCGAACAGCTTACCAGGATTCCCGTTTCCTTGATTCCGATGGATTTCACCAGTTCAAAATCCTTCTTGGAAGCCCTGATCCAGGTTGTGATCTCCGGGAAACGGTAGCCCAGCTCCATACATTTTTCCAGAGCCAATCTGTCCTTTTCCGAATATACGAAAAACTCCGTCTGACGGATCATTCCGTTGGGTCCCCCCAGCTTGTGAAGCAGCTTGTAAATATGTACCATCTGCTCTGTGGTATAGGGGGTACGGGACTGCTGCCCATCCCTGAAGGAGGTATCCGTGATAAAAATATCCTCCGGCATATTTTCAGGAACCCGTCTGTAGTTAAATGCAATCTTCGGGGTCTCCGTATAGGGAAACATTTCCCGAAACAGCTCCGGATTCGGTGTATCCTGAAGCTGATACATATAGGGGTCCTGCTCCAGCTTGTAGGTTTTATTACTCAGAATGATCTCGCTCATATGCTTGCTCCTTTACACAACTGTGCTGAAAAAATCCTTTACAAGTATATACACTTCTAACCTGTGTGTAAAGAGCCTAAATCTACCAAGATTTTAACGCTTTTCTATGTTTCTTTGGTCCGTATCTGTTACTGGTATTTGGCTGCAGCCTTAAAATAGGCCGCCGTCTGGATCAGCCAAAGAAGGGCAACCATAACCATTGCAAACAGTCCGGTGCCTGTGGCTGCGGAAACAATAAAGGTCAAAAGCCATGCGTAAATGAACAGATTACTCATAAATTTATAGACATCATAGGCTGTCCGGTAAATGTTCATCCGCTCCGCTTCGTCGCAGCTTTCAATCCACTCTTTACGGAATTTCATATCCAGGATATTTCCCCTCTTTTCCGGATTCAGCTTCTTTTCCAGTGCAATCACCTGCCCCTGCAGGATCATTTCCCATACGAAGCTGAAAATAAAGGTCAAAAACCCAATGATAAGTCCGATGTTTTCAATGGTAAGCCCCTCCTTCAGATGGGCATCCACTGCAAAGCCCACGCCAAAAAACAGGAAATTCAAAACCATCATAATGGAAGAGATAACAAGGGCGATGCTCTGTCTTGTTTCAATCTGATCGATGATCTTTTCATCCTCACCGTCCCATGCATCGGACATCTTTTTGTTTTTTGCATACATGCAAAATCCGATGACACAGAGGATCAGATTCAGCAAAAGCGCTACATAAGGCGTGATCCGGATCACATTATCCTTTAAAAGTGCAAACTTCTCGACTATGCTCTCAGACGAAGCCAGCCCTGTGGCAATGCCTCCCATAAAAAATCCGATGAGCACACTGATCACCATTAATCCGATAAAAATGAGCACTGTGGTGCGATTACTTTTCTTAGACATTTTTTTCACCTTCCTCTTCCACATAATCAAAAACTTCCTCCACGGTGACGCCACAGACCTTGGCGATCTTCAGGGCCAGGGTTACGGAAGGGGAATAATCCCCACGCTCGATCTGGCTGATGGTCTGGCGGCTGGTGCCCACTAAAGCCCCCATTTCCTGCTGATTCACTCCAAGGCGCGCCCGCATTTCTTTTAGACGATTCGTTAGCGGCATACTATACCTCCATTCTATTCTTCTTCGGTTGTTTCATTCCGGCTGATCTGATCTTTGTCTGTTTTGGCGCGGGCGGTTGTCAGGTGGAAGCAGGTGGAAAAGCAACAGCCAAAGCAAAGGCCCAGCCCAATATTGTGGAAGATATATCCCCACAAAAGGGACATTCCGGCGAAGATCAAAAGGTTATAAAGTGCCTGGCTCATACCCTTAACGCCTTCCTTTACGAAGATCCGGGTATCCCCGAAGGTTGCCTCTTTTGCCTGCCCTGCACCCACAATATCTTCCAGGTGGGAAATCACCATTTCATCGAAGAATTCCTCATCCTCCTGAAACTCGGGAAGGATGAACTTATCTGTCAGTTCGTATGTATCCTCGCTGTTTGCAAAGATTACCTCAAGTCCCTTCCTCTTTATGGGCTTGCCTGCCACTCTCTTTACAATGGCTATGGCCATCAGGTGTTTCTTCTTCTCCACCTTTTTATACATGGCATATACGATGCCTGCATCATGGTAGGACTTTCCCCCGTTATAGTCGATGAAGGGGGTGAGTGCCTCCCTCATCTTAGCGATCAGTTCCTTCTCGGGCAAAAGTACGTCGAAGGCCTCGAAGTTTTCTCTCTTCAGAACGTATTTGCTGATCTGTGTAAAACTGCATCCTTTTCCTTTGTTATCTGCCATTGTTTTTTCCTCCTTGACAAGATTCTATTTCATTCTGACAATAATCAATTTCATTTTGACAACTTTCATTGTCATCTCTCTGTGATTCACATAGTACCACTGACAAGAATACTTGTCAACAAGATTTTTAAATTTTTTTGCAGATCATTCGTTGGTTTCGTTCTTTTTTGCCAAAAGGCTCCAGTTACGAATACCGATCAGCGCCTCCACCAGATAAATGCCCTTCTTGGTTACATAGACGGGATCTTTTTTCAGTGCATATTGGGCCACTGCGATCACATCAGTGATGATCCACCAGATATACTGCTCCTTATAGCGCAGCAGCTCCAGGATGGAGGCAACGATCCCAATTGCAAAGATCATGGAATCCAGCCACTGCATGACAGTCACATTCCAGCCAAACTGTGTGGCAAATTTCATCCAGGTATCTCCGGCAAGGAAGGACAGGACAAAATGCACGAAAATGGCAAGTGCTATGATGGATGCGGTAACAATTAAATGCTGCCACAAAGTAAGGGTTTTAGACTTTGCCAAAAGCTTGTCATCTTCATCCTTATGTCTGTACCAGCCGATCCAGGAAATGATATTCAGCGGGATATATACCACTGTTTCCAGCCAAAATGTTGCCCAAATCCCAAAATAAGCCAGATATATGATGAAGACTATGGTATTGATCATGGCAAAGGGGAAGTTCATGCGGTTTGCCTTCGCCGTAAAGAATACACAGATAATGCCGCAAAGTCCGGATATAAAGTTGATGATCGCAAGCCAGCGCGGTGTATCCTCCTGTGGCATGATGGCATAATAAATTGCGATCACAAACATGATGATGCACATGACGATCTCATACCATTTCAGGCTCTTAAAGGCTTTTATAATCTTTTGAAAACCATTCATACCATCCATTTTTCTTTCTCCTCCAATATTTTCATGGCTCTGATCATGGTCCCGCTGATGGGATAATGGATCCTTTTCTCGTCCACGATCACATGAGTTGCTTCCGGATAGGCTCTGGAAAAATACTCTCCATACTGCGGTTCACTGGAATACACATAGTCCATATGCGGGACATGCTCTCTGACAAGTGGCGTTTCCAGATCCCAGTCATTTATCCCTTCCGGTGTGCGACAGAATGTATCATCAATGATGTGAAATGACACGTTATCATAGAGCTTGCAGACTCTTTCAAGCTGTCTGATACGGTTCTCGACCTTAAGCTCCGGAGCATCATGCGTCTCTAAAATCTCAAACTCTTCATCGCTGTTGATGAACATGATGACCACCACCCTGTCGCATTGTTTTGAGGCTACATCGATACAATACAGATGTCCCTTGTGCAGCGGCATGAATTTGCCACCGAAAAATCCTGATATCTCACTCATGATGCATCACCTCCCGTCAGTTTATAAAGCTTTGCAGGCTTGCCTTTGGAAACAATGGTTTTATCCAGCTCCTGAACCTTTCCCGATTTCACATAATCCCGCAAAAATGATTTTCTGAAATTCGGAAGATCCAGGGACTTATTCTTGATGGTTTCGTGAATTTTCTTAAGCTCCGAGATAGTAAATTCCTCCGTATCTTTCAAAAGACTGAAGGCATCATCTTCATAGTCAATACGGTTTCGCAGTCTAAAGATCGCCATCCGGATGACATTTGCATGATCAAAAGCCAGATCCGATTCCCGGATTGTCATCTTCTCATTTGAAAACTGCATACCATCCACATCATATTTGATCTGAAAAATACCCGCCTCTTTTGCATCGTCTCCGGCACAGATCTGAAGCCTGTGTTTGGGGATCAGGGCCATGTAGGCTACAGAAATTACTGTTGTACGGGGATCCCTGTCAGGTGCGCCAAAGGTATAAAGCTGACTGAAAAAGGCTTCCTCAATTCCGGTCTCCTCCATCAGTTCCCTCCTGGCACAGTCATCGACGGATTCTTTTCCGGTATGTAAAAAACCACCCGGCAGCGCCCATCTGTCTTTGTATGGAAACTGCCCTCTTTTGATCATCAGAATACTCAGTCTGTCAAGATCATCTAGAGTGAATACCACTATATCTGTGGTAACGGAAGGCCTTTCATACTTCGATGCATCATACTTATCCAAAAACTCTCTTTCCTCTTTTGAACACTGATATAACATATTCCGCCCTCCTGCTCTGATTTGTTTTGGTTTGTTGTACTATCGTTATAATAGTACAATATACCATTTAAGTCAAGAAAGAATTTTCGTACATACAAAAAGAAAGGTCTCAGCAATCTCTTGCTAAGACCTTTATCAACGGCCGTAGATCACAACCCCTTTCAGAATCACAGTTCTTTGGCAAATATACCGCTTAGGCTATTTTCGGAAGATGCATCCCTTTGCGTTTCCTGAGGATCAGTAAAAATACGATGAGCACCAGCAGGACAGAAATGAGCATGCCGGACCAGAGGTCTGAGAGGATCGTATCTGCCGCCTTATCCGGATTGATGAATCCCTGCAGGATTGCCGGATGCGCGTTGCTGATGGCATGCATGAAGGCTGCCGGCCAGACAGAGCCGCTCTTTTCTGTCAGAACGGTAAGCATCACGCCAACGAGGGTGCAGAAGATGTACATTTTGAGGATACCCACATAGGGAAAGCCGGGGTAATCCGTTCCGAAATTGTGTCCGATGCAGGTCAGGGGCGCATGCCAAAGGCCCCAGATGATCCCGCCGGTGATCAGCGCCGGCACGCGGCCCATGACCGAAAAGAGCTTCGGCATCATATAGCCCCGCCATCCGCCTTCTTCCCCGAAGGCAGCAAAGGAGGCAACCGTTCCGGTTACCAGGGCACCGACAGGCAACAAAAACAATATTCTGCGGTCTACATCCAAAACCTGATAATAAGTCGGATCGAAGGTTTCGGGACTGATCAGCAGCGCAAATACATTGCCGAGTTCTGTGTAAGCCCAGGGCAAAATAAATGCCAGCAAAAACCAGATCCATTTCCGATCCCGAAAGACGATCCCCAGCATCATGGATCCTTCTCCTGTCATCGCAAAGCCTTCCTTTGTGATCAGCCTTGTGAGGATATGGGCGATCAAGGGACACATCATACCCAGGGCTACAAGACTCTGCTTTTCTGAGGACATATCATCCCAGGTCTCGCCGCTTCTGATGGTCAGGAAAAACCAACCCCAGGCAAGCAGGAAACTCAGCACCAGATAGATCGCAAGGCGCCTGGCTTCTTGCTTTTTATCTGTTGTTGTATCTTTTATGATATCTGTTGTTTTTTCTTTCGTCGCATCTGGCGTTTTATCTGTATTTTGTGTAATCATATCGTTGCTCCTCGTCTTTTGACCGGCTTTTTTGAAACATATCCCGTTACAGATTCTGTATTGCCCTAGCCATTACCGCTTATCTGTTACCGATGAATCATTTTCCTCTAATTCACTTTCGGATCACACATTTTCTTACTGTGATATGAATGTTTTTCATTACTCATGACAGAATCTTACTGTGATCCTGTAGGAGATATAGTACAGGCCCAGCGTGACCGGTGGCGTCAGCAGTGAGATCAGAAACATTTCAAAGGAATGAGCTTCCATCCAGGCCTTGATCAGATGGAAGTCAAAACGCGCAAAGACATTCAAATCCCCGAACAGCAGATAGGCGATCACGGCAAGTCCGATGCATAAAGCTGCGCCATTTTTGATCACCTTTGCCACCTCTCTTCCCAGCAGTAAAAACAGTGGCAGTTCGATGGTCAGGATCAACATCACAATGCCTAAAAAAGGCAGTGCCATACCGGCAAACATATAGGAAAAATCCAATACAATGCCTTCTTTCATAAAGCCGGTTGCCACGACATGCCAGATCACATAAAGAGAGTAAAAGACGTACAGGCAAATCCCGCAAAAGACATACTTCGATGCGATGTAAGTATTCTTTGAAAATGGCAGGGCAGACAGATAGTGCCCGGTTTTATTTTTTTCATCACACTGCAGGATCTGTGCGGAAAACGTAAGGCAGAACAATCCGCCAAGCCAGAGCAGCATCGCTTCTCCCTGCCAGAAAAGCAGATCCATAAAGAAAAAGGCATCGCCGTCATCATTGATCACCTGAAACTTCGGGAAGGCCCCGGCATCCGAAAACAGGAGCCTTAGCGCAGCAAATATGCATGTCAGGACCGTCAGGGTTATCACAAGGCGTTTTCCCCTGATAGCAACAAAATCTTTATATAACAGTCCGCCCATCAGATCACACCCCGCTTTCTTACCGCAACCTTTAATGATATGCAATAGGATACAATGCTCACCGCTGCCGCGATCAGTACCAGGATCCAGGATTTTTCCTTGATAAAATCCAGCGGCCTCCAGAAAACAGCCATATCAAACATGCCGCTTTGATCTGTCATGAT
>JAEEKV010000094.1 GCA_016282595.1 Lachnospiraceae bacterium | reverse complement strand
TAACGCCTCCTGCCGCTTCAGTCGCAGCCTGGGCTGCACCGCTTTGCTCTATTGCCCCGGCAATGGCTGCCTGGGCAGATGCATCTGTCATACTGCTCATCACCGCCTGGGAAATGACATCCTCAGTTACGGCTCCGGCTACGACCTTTGCAACTCCCTCCTGGGTAACTGCCTTGCTGACGTTTTCCGTAACCGCCTTGAATACTGCCGCCTTCTGTTCATCGGTTGCCTCAAGACTGCTGTTTTTCAGAGAGGTATCCAGCTGATCCAGACCCTTGGAAAGTTGTCCTGCTCCCTTGGCAAGCTGCTTTGCACCGCTTGCAGCACCTGCCGAGCCCTTGCTGCCTGCATACCCGGCTACCAGTTTATCTGCACCTTCTTTTGCATCGCTGCTTCCGTCTTTTAACCGGCCTACGCCTTTTTTCAGCTCCGGCATGGAGCCTGCCAGCTTCGCGGTTCCGCTTGCCAGCTGACCGCTGCCCTGTGCCAGTTTGCCGACGCCGTTTGTATATTCCCGAAGTCCTTCATCAAAGGTCTTAACACCTTTGCCGAATTCTCCGCTCTTATCCTTCAAGGTGCCCACGCCTTCGTCGATCTGTCTGCTGCCATCCTCTAAGGCTTTCGTTCCATCAGTCAGTTTTTCCATGGAATCATCCAACTTCCCGGTATCCAGATCACTAAGCGAATCTGTCCCTCCGGAGAGCTGGCTTAAAAGATCGCTGACAACCACTGACATGGTCATGCCCAGCTGAAAATCATCAGCATCTGCTTCAATCTCGATGTAATCCGGGATGCTTTCCTCGTTCTCTGTTTCATCAGAAGCTTCACTTTCTGAGGCCTTCTGCTTATCCTGTGATTTTGCCTGCTCTGCATCTTCTGCCGGCCGGTTATCTTCCTCAGAAGTATCCAGAGCATCCTCCAGATCCTTCATATCCAGATCCAGACTGTCCAGATTTAAGCTTTCCTTCAGGCCCGGAATGGCAAGTCCTGCTGCGATGCAGCGGTTTCCTTCATTGATGAGCTTGCCGTTTGTCACTTTTACATTGGAAAAATGATCATTGGAAAGAACAACACCGGAGAGCACCACAAAGGGCACCTTGATGGTCTCTTTCTTTCCGTTCACCTCCACCTGTCTTTCTTCCGTATTGTTGTAATCAAAACGGATCTTCACCTTGCCGCTCTTTCCGGCAAGTTCGTCGGGGCTTACTTTTTCTCCGTTCAGATAGTAGGTAATGGTCTCTTCAATGGGGCACTTCTGATTCGTACTGCCCTGATAATAGATGTCCCTGCCATCAGCATTCCAGGTCAGCTTCTCTCCGCTTTGAGAAAAGCCTTCCTCGCCCTTTACGTTCTCAATATCCGAAAGAGACGATGCATCGATCAGCGTTTTTGCTCCGTCCGGATTCTTCAGCCAGTCACTGACCAGCACATGATCCACGTTTCCCTGAGCATCGGAGAATACATAAACCGTCTCTTCCTTATCTGCCGACTCGCTTCCCGAGGCCACACCTGTTCCAACAGCCCCAAGGGCATTTGTCAGGATCTCCTCCTGCTCTGAAAATTCCGCCTGCTGCTCCTCTTTTTTCTTTTCCGCCAGGGCCTGATCGCTGCAAACCGTTGTCATAAACAATGCTGTCGCACCGGCAAGCGCCGTTGCCCGCATAAAATTTTTTCTGGTTCCTTTTGAAATCCTGTTATATGTTTTCATCTTGCTCCTCCTCTGGTATTTACCTTTTTCACCGCGACCTTTTTCTGCATACCGCTGCTATCTGAAATCGACTTTGCTCCTTAGTGAGCAATCCGAAGGTTTTCCTCTATCCCGTGATCTCCCCGCTCTTTTCCTTTGGCTTTTTTCATTCCCTTGGTTGTCAAAAGGATCAGGCCATCAAAGATGATGAGCATACTGGGAAGTACCAGGATCACCACCGTCATACTGATCAGCGCGCCTCTTGCCATCAAAGTACATAGCTGCGAGATCATATCGATACGGGAGTAAAGTCCCACGCCGAAAGTCGCCGCAAAGAAGCTCATGGCGCTGACAAAAATCGATTGGATGGAGGTCTGGTGTGCCGTGATCACCGCACTCTTTTTATCACATCCGTTCATCCGCTCGGTTTTGTAGCGGTTCGTCATTAAAATGGCGTAATCCACGGTGGATCCCAACTGGATGGTGCCGATGACGATGGATGCCACAAAGGGCAGCACCGCCCCGGTATAATAGGGAATTCCCATGTTGACAAAGATGGCAAATTCGATGGTTACCACCAAAATCAGCGGCAGGGATATGGATCCGAAGACAAACAAAATAATTACGAAGATCACACCGATGGACACTGCGGATACCGTGGCAAAATCCTTATCCGTGATCTTGATCAGATCTCTGGTACAGGGCGCCTCTCCGATCAAAAGTCCGTCGGGATCATACCGCTTTACCACCTCTTCGATGGCATCGCACTGGGCGTTCACTTCATCTGAGGCCACCTCGTATTCAGAAGTGATCATCAAAAGTTCTCTGCCCCCCTGTCGCAGCTCGCTAGTCAGCTTTTCCGGGATCAGTTCCTCGGGAACGGAAGCTCCCAGCAAAGAATCGATTCCCAGCACCGCCTTTACGCCATCGACCTTGCCGATCTCATCGGCCATTTCCGTTTTCTGTTTTCTCGTAAGTCCCTCATCGATAAGTACCAGATGCATGGTGTTCATGGAAAAATGCTCATTTAGCGCCTCGTTTGCCTGAATACTGGAAAGCTCCTCCGGGAGAGACGCATCCAGCTTGTAATATACCTTCGTCCCTCTGTATCCGATGACTGCCGGGATCCACAAAAGTGCAAAGACCACAGCGATGATGAGGTAATGCTTTGCCACGAATTCTGAGATCGAAAGCTTCGGGATCAGCGGTTTGTGTTTTGTTTTCTCAATGACCTTATCAAAGATCAGGATCATGGAGGGAAGCACTGTGACGCAGCAGATCACGCCGATCAGAACGCCCTTTGCCATGACGATCCCCAGATCCAGCCCCAGGGTAAAGCTCATAAAGCAAAGTGCGATAAACCCTGCAACGGTGGTAACGGAGGATCCCAGCACTGAGGAAAAAGTGCTTTGGATGGCCGCTGCCATGGCCGCTTCTTTATCTCCCTCTCCCTTTTCCTTTTCCTCTTCATAGCTGTGCCAGAGGAAGATGGAGTAGTCCATGGTAACGCCCAGCTGCAGTACTGCCGCCAGGGCCTTGGTAATATAGGAAATCTCTCCGAGGAATACGTTTGATCCTAAGTTGTAAAGGATCGCCATTCCGATGGAAAGAAGGAAAAACAGAGGGATCATGTAGCTGTCCATGGTCAGGGACAGGACGATGGCCGACAGCACTACGGCGATCAGCACGTAGATAGGAGTTTCCTGATCCGACAGGTCCTTGGTATCCGTTACGATGGCGGACATACCGCTGATGAAGCACTCCCCGGCTGTGACTGTCCGGATCTGCCGAATGGCATCCATGGTCTCATCTTCACTGGTTCCGGTATCAAACAGCACCACCATCATCGTGGCATCGTCATTGATAAAGGCTTTGGAAAGTCTGTCCGGTAAAAGCTCTGCTGGGATGGACAGATCTGCGAAGCTGTCATACCAGAGTACCTTTTTGACGTGCTCAACGCCTTCCACCTTTTCCTTAAGCTTTGCGGTTTCCTTCATGGGCATGTTTTCCACAACTACCATGGAAAAGGCACCGGTGCCGAACTCCTGCTTTAAGATCTCCTGGCCCTTCATGGTGTCGATATCCTTCGGCAGATAGGCCAGTACATCGTAGTTGATCCTGGTGGATACAAAACCGATGACCGAAGGTACCAGCAGCACCAGACTGATCAGGAAGATCAAAACTCTTCCTTTTACAATTCCCTTGCTGATCGTTTTCATACTCTCATCTCTTTCCTTTTCTAAGATCTGCCTGATATGGCATACCGTTATTGGCTTCTTTCGTCTGAGAGTATAGAACTGACGGTTTCGGAAGGAAAGACGCAAAATAAAAAATGTGTCTATATTTTGGCGACACTTTTAAAGATCTGTCGTCCTCATATAGACACATTCATATTTTTGGTTTTACATTTACCGGCCGATATCAATAGGCAAAGCCCTTATTCAGACACCCCCTGGACATCATCCCGAAGCTCATCCACCACATCCTGAAGGGAATGACTGATGATGTATTCGTAGATCACTCCTAGCTCTCTGGGACTGTAGGGCATCCCCAGTTCGATCCAGTACATCACGATAAAGGACATGGTCTTGGAATAGTACATGGACACCATTTCCGGTGACAGCCAGATATGCTGCAGAGATTTCGTATCAATCCTGGCCTGGATCTTTTTTGCAATGACCTGATACAACAGATCGTTGACGCATTTCTGGACGATCTCTTCAAAGGAATTCTGCCCGCTGGTTTTCGCCAGTCTCTGATAAAGCTCCTTTTCCCGCATCAGATTGGAAAAGATCAGAACCATCGCCTCGTCGATCATATCATTATCGATGAGGGAACCGATGGGCTCTACGATATCCTCCCGGATGATGTATTCCATCAGATCGTATTTATCCTGAAAATGGTTGTAAAAGGTAGTACGGATCACACCCGCCCGCTCGGTGATCTGCTGGATGGTGATCTTTTCTACCGGCTCCTCTAAGGCCAGGGATTTAAAGGCATCCTTCAGTCTGCTTTCAATCTGGGTTTTGGACTGCATGTTACTGTCTCCTTCGAAAAATTACCCCTCTTGCTGTTGCAGCTCATTGACCTCGCGGATAAAGGCCTTCATCCCCTGCAGTGTTTTTTTTGAAAGAGCGGGCTCCGCCTCCATGGCATCCTTCAGGGCCTGCTCATAGGTAACGCCGCAGGTCATCTGCAAAAACTCTGCGATCATCTCCTGACGCTTTACCAGCTCTTTGGCTTCCTTCAGTCCTTTTTCCGACAGCTCCAGGATTCCTCCCTTTTCCACTGTCAGATAACCGTCCTTTTCAAAGCCTGCAATGGCGCGGCTGATGCTGGGCTTGGTATAACCCAGTTCTCTGGCAAGCTCCACGGAGCGGACTCTGCCGCCCTGTTTTTTCAAACGATAGATGGTACTTAAATAGATTCTTCCCGATAACAGCATACTGCCTCCTCTGTTCACTCAGATCTTTGCTTCTCTTTTTTCTCTTTCTCAGCCAAATAATCGTCAATGATCCTTTGCACACTATCCAGGGACAGGGGATACTTATATTCCTTCAGGATCCGCTCTGCGCTGTAGCCGTGATCCGCCAGATGCCGGATGGCACCGCCGTAGGCAAAATCCCTTGTGAAATTCTGCAGTGATTCCTCGAATTGTCCCATACCCTACTTCTTTTCTTTCCGTGTGATCCTGTTTCTTTTCCTGATCCTAAAGCCCTCAACCTACGATCTGCTTGCAGGTCTCCTCCAGCTCTTCCTGACTGGGCGCCCCGGGCTTCCAGCCGATCTTCTGCCCATCGTTTTCATATCTGGGGATCAGATGCAAATGAAAATGGAAAACTGTCTGTCCCGCACACTCGCCGTTGTTCTGTACCAGGTTAAAGCCGTCTGCCTTCAGGTTTTCCTTCATCTGTGCTCCCAGCTTCTTCGCCAGCTTCATCACAGAGGCTGCCTTTTCCTCCGGCAGTTCAAACAGATTTGCAAAGTGGTCCTTGGGCAGGATCAGGGCGTGTCCCTTTGCGGCAGGTCCCAGATCCAGAATGGCACGAAACTCCTCATCCTCATAAATGGTCTTGGACGGGATCTCTCCGTTTGCGATCTTACAGAAAATACAATTTTCGTCTCTCATGTTGCTCCTCCTAGGTTGTGAAATATATTGTGTAGTTTGTTTCCTAATATTTAGTGCCGGTCTCATTATGCTTCGAAGGAGAAGACCTCATCCAGCACACGAAACATGGCAAAATCACCCTTCATCTTGATCTGTCCCGTCATAAAGGCTTTCTGGAAGGTGGTTTTTCCTTCTAAAATCTCCTCTAATACCGACTGCTCCATCCAAAGCTCCACATCCGTCTTTCCGCCTTCCCGGTCAAAGACCGTAAGGCCGGAGGGTTCGATATGCAGCATCAGCACTGGAGTTCTGGAGCCGCTGATCCGGAAGGTGAAAACGCCCTTTCCTCCCGGCTTCGGGGTAAAGCCCCTTTGCAGGCGAGCCGTATAGTCTGCGTGATCCGCTCCTTCGGTTTTCTTTTTCTGCTCTCCCAGCTTCCCGCCGAAGATGGCCGCCAGTTCCCGGATATCCTCTTTTTGCCTTTGCACATATCCCTCGTCTGCCGCATAGCGGGATAGCTGCTCCGACTCCTGGGGGGTTACGTTCATGCCCTGATTCAAGGCCACCGTCTGCTTTACTGCCTGGTTGCTGGCCGGAAGGGGTTTTACCTTCTGATTGATGGTGCGGTACATATTCTCCGCTT
>JAEEKV010000093.1 GCA_016282595.1 Lachnospiraceae bacterium | reverse complement strand
GAACCATTATCACTGCTTTTTTCATGGGGCCCCTCATTGATCTGTTTAATGTGAAGATCGCCAGACCGCTGTTGAACTCTAAAAAAGCATGAGTTTGCTGATAATATTTATGACGTAAATGAAAGGGAATTTGAGAAGGAAATTGGACTGTAAATCCAATTTCCTTTTTTATTGGAATCGTATATAATCAAAAAGTAGAAAATACGGTTTGCATCCCAGAGGGTATTGAAATGAAGCATGCAAAGACCAATCAAGACAGCTTTTGCTGGAATCTGAGCATTCCCCTTGACTGTGAGATGAGAGCGGTTGTGGATCCCAAGCTGACGGGAAAGCGTCTCAGAGATTTGTTACAGCAAAATCGAATCAGTGTAAGCATGCTGCAGGATGCGCTGCAGCTGTCCTGTCCGCAATCCATCTACCACTGGTTTTGGGGAAAGGCCCTTCCCAGCATAGAACATCTGGTAACCATGAGCCGGATGCTTTGCGTTCCCGTTGAAGGGCTCCTGGTGTTTAGACCAAAGACTTGCATAGCCTGGCCGCAGCAGTGGAAGTACAGAGAAGAAGATTTATATCGCCGTGTTATGGCTTATGGGAATAGAATCGCTGCCTAGCCGATAAATGATATCCGTAAGTGGGCTAAGATATATTGATATGAAGGGGATAAGAAAGCCATGGATAAAGAAGAACTATACGAATTAATGGAAGAACTGCTACTGATCGAGGAATCCGCCAATCATTCGGAAATGCTGGCTGAACGGCTGGAGAGATCCTACGAGGAAACAGAGGGGGATGAAAAGATGCTCTGTGACCTGATGAAAACCATAAGCCGCAGGATGCAGGCGGACGTTCGGAAGCTCATTAATGAGCTGGACGCAAAAACCCTGGCAATGTAAGAAAAAGGATATATTCATGGAAAGAAGATACAAATCGCTTTTTCTGTCGGATGATTGGGACCTGCTGGAAAAGGCAAAGAATGATGGACTTCATCCGGTGCCATGTCTGCCGCTGAACAGTGAAGCACAGGATGGGGAAGCGAATCAAAACCCTGTGCCGGATCTTTCCGGGTTTCCTTATGTTTTGGAGCAGGCGGAGCAGGTGCAGGACCAATATCTGGATCGCATCGATGCCACCCTTTGCGGCTATCCCCTTAAAATTCTGGAAACAGAGCGCTGCATTGTCCGAGAGATCTGTGAGGAAGATGTACCGGGTTTGTATGAGATCTATGAGGATCCTGACATCACCAGGTTTATGGAAGGACTTTATGAAGATCCGCAGCAGGAACTGGCCTATACCCGGGATTATATCAAATGGCACTATGGACTGTACGAATTTGGCATGTGGATCATAACCGACCATATGGGGAGAGTTTTGGGCCGGGCAGGATTTGAGCAAAAGGAGGATCCGGATTATCCGGAGCTTGGCTTTCTGATCCGAAGAGATATGCAGGGATGCGGTCTGGCATACGAAGTTTGTAAAGCCCTTATGGACTACGCAGCAGCGAATATAGACAGGACCGGGATCCGAAGCTTTTGCCACGAGGACAATCTGGCATCCAGGGGACTGCTGCAGAAGCTGGGATTTCATGAGATGGGTAAAAAAGGCGATCAACTTTGCTGGGAATTTGATTTTTGATTTGGTAATGGTGAGGGAATGAAAAAACACAACAGATATAGACAACAGATGCTCATCAGTCGTGGTGTTCTGATTTTGAGTTTACTGATCCTCATAGGGGTGGGATTCCTGTTGATTAACCACTTTAGATCCGCGGGAGAGAAAAAGGCCGGTAGAGAAGAAGTTAAAGAGACTGAAGAGACGGAGCAGACGTCGGCAGTATCGTTGCCGGAGGAGCAGGCGGTGCTGGAGCAGGACACCAATCCGGCGGAAAGTGCTGATGCAGGTTCGGCAGATGCAAATGTGTCGGACCCCCAAATGTCGGAAGGTGCAGACAGTATAGCTGCCGAAGACGCAGCAACCGGAGATTCCGGTAGCGAAAATGGTGCAACAAATGCAGGTGGTGATGAAACGGCTAATGCATCAACAGATGCAGAAGCTTCAAATGCTTCCGAAACACCGATAACGGAAGAAAGCGCTGCTGCTGATGAGAAGAACGACGCAGAAATCAAAACTCTGCTACAAGGTATGAGTTTAGAAGAAAAGCTTTATCAGATGTTTATAGTAACTCCGGAGCAGCTGACGGATTATCAGATTGTGGTGGCTGCGGGAGATGCCTCCAAGGCGGCTTATGAAAAGAAGCCTGTGGGGGGCCTGATCTACTTTGCTCAGAATCTACAGAACCCGGACCAGACGAAGGAAATGCTTACCAATATGCAACAATATGCCACGGATACTGCCAAGGTACCGCTGTTTTTGGCGGTTGACGAAGAAGGCGGAAGAGTGGCGAGAGTTGCCGAGAATACCGGCTTTGGGGTGGAGAACGTTGGCCCCATGAGCGAGATCAAATCCGCTGAGGATGCCGGAAAGGCCGGGAAGACCATCGGTACCTATTTAAAGGACCTTGGCTTTAACCTGGATTTTGCACCGGATGCGGATGTACTGACAGAGCCTGAGAATACTGTGGTAAAGGACAGATCCTTCGGAAGTGACCCGGAAACCGTGGCAAAGTGCGCCAAGGCTTACTCCGATGGCCTTCATGAAGCCGGAATCCTCAGCTGCTACAAGCACTTTCCCGGACACGGAGCCACCAAGGGGGATACCCACAACGGCCTGGCCTTTACGGATAAAACCCTGGAGCAGCTGAAGGAAAGCGAACTGATCCCTTTTCAGAATGCCGAAAAAGACGGCGCTGATTTTGTGATGGTAGCGCATATATCTCTTCCGGAGGTGCTGTCTGATGATACGCCCTGCAGCCTGTCGGATCAAATGATCACCGATATCCTGAGAAAAGACTGCGGGTATCATGGTCTGGTTATTACGGATGCTTTGAATATGGGAGCGATCACGCAGGCATATGGCGCTGATCAGGCAGCAGTCATGGCAGTAAAGGCCGGAGCGGACATGGTTTTGATGCCCCAAAACTTCAAAACAGCTTATGCTGCGCTGCTGGAAGCCGTGAAAAACGGCGAGATCAAAGAAGAGCAGATCGATGCATCTGTTACCAGGATTCTGAAAGCCAAACTGAAACTGACATAAAACTGCCTTGAAACTGCCTTGATAGAAAAAAGCCTTGTATCTTTTGGCAATTTCAACTAAAATGGTTATGTATGTGGTTTCCTATGATCATGTATTGGGGAGAGAATAAAGAAACCGAATTACGGAAAAAGGCAGGTAGTCATGAACGTATCTACATTATTGGCGCTGTTTGGCGGACTGGGACTGTTTTTGCTCGGAATGAATATGATGAGCGAAAGCATTGAAAAGGCCGCCGGAGCCAAACTGAGAGAGATTCTGGAATTCTTTACCAAAAACACCTTTACGGGTATGTTGGTCGGTCTTGTGTTTACCGCCATCATCCAATCATCATCGGCCTGTACGGTCATGGTGGTTTCTTTTGTAAACTCAGGCCTGATGACTCTGTATCAGGCAGCCGGCGTGATCTTCGGTGCCAATATTGGTACTACAGTAACGGCACAGCTGGTATCCTTTGATCTATCCAAATACGCTCCGATTTTTCTGTTGTTCGGCGTTTTGGTCGTAATGTTTTCCAAAAAACAGACAACCTTTGTAAAACTGGCTTCGATCCTGATGGGCTTCGGCGTTTTGTTCACAGGTCTTGATGCCATGAGTTCCTCCATGGCGGGGCTAAAGAGCGATCCGAGGATCATAGATCTGTTTGCATCCCTGACAAGCCCGATCCTGGGAATCTTGTTGGGAACGGTTTTGACAGCGATCATTCAGTCCTCCTCCGTGACCGTCAGCATTTTGCTGCTCATGTGTAAGGAGGGGCTGCTTGGCCTTCCCATTGCCATGTTTATCCTGCTTGGGTGTAACATCGGCGCCTGTACCTCGGCACTGTTAGCCTCCGCGACCGGTACCAAGGACGCAAAGAGAACGGCGATGATCCATTTTCTGTTCAACGTGATCGGAACGCTGATCATGTATGTGATCCTGAAGGTGGCGATGGATCCGATGCTGGTTGGTTTCAATGCCATTTCTTCCCATGATCCGGGGCGTGTGGTTGCAAATGCCCATACCATTTTTAAGATCGCTCAGACCATTATGATCTTCCCCTTCTCCAAATACCTGGTGAAGCTGACCTATCTGGTGGTGCCCGGCGAAGATAAGAAGATCGGCTATCGTGAGAGCTATCAGCTGAAGTTTATCGGAAACAAGGCGTTCTTTAACCCGGCAACCGCGGTTGTCAATGCCATCAACGAGCTGGAACGTATGGCCTCCCTGGCAAGCGAGAACCTGAACCGCGCCATGAACGCGCTCATCACCCTGGATGAAGAGGATATCCAGGAGGTTTATGCCGTGGAAGACAATATCAACTATCTGAATACTGAGATCACTCACTATCTGGTGAAGATCAACCAGATGACCCTGCCCATCGAAGACCAGAAGAGTCTGGGGGCACTGTTCCATGTGGCCAATGATATAGAGAGGATCGGTGACTATGCAAGAGGTATCGCCGATTCTGCCAAGCGTAGAAAAGAGGGGGGCCTCGGGTTTACCAAGGAAGCCCAGAAGGAACTGGGAGAAATGCTCAATATGGTAAACACCCTGTTGATGTTTGCCATTGAAATGTTCTATACCAACTCGGATGAGCATCTGCAGGATATCATCAACCTGGAAGAGGGCATTGATGAAAAAGAGATCGAACTGCAGCGTGCCCATGTATCCAGACTTGCCAATCAGGAATGTACCCCTGAAGCCGGTATGCTCTTTGCAGATGTAACCGGAGGCTTGGAGAGAATTGCAGACCATGCTACAAACCTGGCTTTCTCCGTACTTTCCGAGGAAGCGCTTGCAGTGGCAAAGGCCGGGAGTAAAGACAATGCTTATGCAGCAAAAGGAAAATAAATAGAAACAAAGGAGATTTAGAAATGCCTGTAACAGAGTTTTTGAAACGCAACGCGAAGCTGTATCCCGACGAGGTGGCTCTCATCGAGCTGAACCCCGAAGTAGAGGATACCAGAAGGATCACTTGGAAGGAGTTTGAACTCATTGAACCCTCTCCGCAGCCTTACCGCAGAGAGATCACCTGGAAGGTGTTTGATGAAAAGGCTAACCGCTTCGCCAATCTTTTGATCTCCAGAGGCATTAAAAAAGGAGATAAAGTTGCGATCATCATGTATAACTGCCTGGAATGGCTCCCCATCTATTTCGGTGTTTTGAAGAGCGGTGCTATCGCAGTACCGTTCAATTTCCGTTATGACGCAGAAGAGATCCTTTACTGTGCTGAGCTTGCAGAAGTGGATATGATCGTTTTCGGACCTGAGTTTATCGGACGTATCGAGCAAAACGCAGATCGTCTTGCAAAAGGCCGCCTTCTGATCTTTGTAGGTGACGGATGCCCCACCTTTGCAGAAAGTTATCATGAGCTCACTACCGATTGCTCCTCCAAGGATCCTGAGATCCCACTGACGGAGGAAGACTTCGGTGCCATCTATTTTTCTTCGGGAACCACAGGCTTCCCCAAGGCGATTTTGCATAAACACCAGTCTCTGACCCAGGCGGCTGAGATGGAGCAAAAGCACCATGAGACCGGAAGAGATGACGTGTTCCTTTGCATTCCGCCCCTGTACCATACCGGAGCTAAGTTCCACTGGATGGGATCTCTGGTAGCAGGCAGCAGAGCGGTTTTGTTAAAGGGAGCCAAGCCGGAGGTTATCCTGTCGGCGGTATCTCGTGAAAAATGTACCATCGTATGGCTTTTGGTACCCTGGGCACAGGATATCCTGGAGGCACTTGATAACGGAAAACTGAAAAAAGAGGACTATGAGCTTTCCCAGTGGAGACTGATGCATATCGGGGCGCAGCCCGTTCCGCCTTCTTTAGTGGCACATTGGAAGGACTATTTCCCGGATCATCAGTATGATACCAACTATGGTTTGTCCGAATCCACCGGACCGGGCTGCGTACACCTGGGCATGGAGAATTCCCACAAGGTTGGTGCCATCGGCGTTCCCGGATATCGCTGGGAGTGCAAGATTGTCAGCGAGCAGGATGAGATCGTAGCTCAGGGCGAGGTTGGTGAGCTTTGCGTGAAGGGCCCCGGCGTTATGACCTGCTATTACAACAACGAAGAGGCAACCAAAGAAGTATTAAGAGACGGCTGGCTCTATACCGGAGATATGGCAATGCAGGATGAGGATGGCTTTATCTTCCTGGTAGATCGTAAGAAGGATGTTATCGTATCCGGTGGTGAGAATATTTACCCGGTACAGATTGAAAACTTCATCCGCAAGTTTGATAAGGTAAAAGACGTAGCGGTCATCGGACTTCCCGACAAAAGACTCGGTGAGATCACCGCGGCAGCCATTGAGCTGAAGGAAGGCATGGAATGTACCAGAGAAGAGATCGATGAGTTCTGCCTGGGGCTTCCCCGCTATAAGAGACCGAAGGAGATCTTCTTCGAGGATATTCCGAGAAACGCCACCGGCAAGATCGAAAAGCCCAAGCTTCGCAAGATGCATGGCGCAGATATGCTGGTTGCCATGGAAAACAAGAG
>JAEEKV010000092.1 GCA_016282595.1 Lachnospiraceae bacterium | reverse complement strand
TCGAGCCTGTTGTATCAGATCTTCCCCTGTATATGATATACATACGCAAGTACCTGTGCTACAGCCTCATAAAGCTCCGGCGGTACCTGCTCGCCGATCTCCACGTTGTGGTAGAGCATCCGGGCAAGGGGTTTGTTTTCTACAATCTCGATGCGGTTTTCTTTGGCTATTTCCTTGATGCGGGCTGCCAGATAGTCCTGTCCTTTGGCAAGGACTGTGGGAGAAGGCGCCACATCGGTATCATATCGGATGGCCACCGCAAAGTGTGTCGGGTTGGTGATGACCACATCTGCTTTGGGAATGTCCTGCATCATACGGCGCCTTGATGCATCACGCATCCTCTGGCGCTGCTGTCCCTTGATCTGGGGATCTCCCTCTGCTTCCTTGTACTCGTCCTTGACCTCCTGCTTGGTCATCTTCATATCTTCCTTGAATTTGTGCTTTTGATAGGCAAAATCCAAAACCGCTATGAGGATGTACAAGATGGAGATCCGAAGCCCCAGGGAAACAGCCATATTTCCGGATGCTACGATCCCGTCCCAAAGGGACATCTGAAAGAGCAGGTAGATCACATTGGCCTGATCCTTCATGGTACGATAAACGAAAAATGCAATGAGTCCGATCTTGAGGATAGACTTTAAAAGCTCCACCACGGACTGCATGGAAAAGATCCGCTTAAATCCGTTCAAGGGGTTCAGCTTGCTGAGCTTGGGCTGCAGCGGCTTTCCCGTAACCTTCCAGGGAATCTGGGCGTAATCCGCAAGAAAGGAAAGAACCAATCCCACCAGCAAAAAGGGTGCCATCACAAGTAGGGTCCGAAGCATCATCCCCCGCAGCAGCAGCTGAAAGGTGCCCATCTTGATCTCTCCGGCTGTGAGTCCCTGAATCTCGGGGATCCGGTTGTAAAAGTTCTGAAACATGCCCATGAAGTTTTCCATCACAAAGCCGATGGAGAATTTCAAGGTCAGAAAGAGGCCGATGAGGGTAACCGCATTCTGCACTTCCTTACTCTTGGCGACCTGCCCTTCTTTTCGGGCGTCGTCAAGCTTTTTGGCAGTGGCGTCTTCTGTTTTTTCCCCGCCGGGTCCTTCCTTGGCAAAGTATTGCAGGTCAAATAGGATCATGGCATCATTGCCTCCACTACGGAAACCACCATTATCTTTGTCTGGGTGTAAATGAAATCACTCACATAGGGCAGCATCCCGGTAGTCAGCACCATAACTGCCAACCCCATGGTAACCTTGATCTGCATACCCACGGCAAACATATTCATCTGAGGTGCTACCTTCGCCAGAATACCCAGCACCACGTTTACGATCAAAATGACGGCGAATACCGGCATACAGATCCGAAAACCGATACTGACGTACTCTCCCAGGTAAAAGAGCAGGCTGTCATACATCTTTTGCATATGCATGGCGGGCGCGCCCAAAGGGATCAAGGAATAGGTCTCTATAATGGCCTCCAGCACATATCGGTGCATGCCGGAGATCAACAGAATCAGCATCACGGCGTATTGGTAATAAAATCCGGTGATGGTGGCCGACTCTCTGGTGGAAGGGTCCATGGCGTTTACCATGGAAAAGCCGATATCCATATCCACGATCCTTCCTGCGAAGAACACAATGGAAATACAGATGTTGGCGGCCCAGCCTACGATGATCCCCACAATGGCCTCCTTGATCACCAGGGTGGCGTATTCCAGCAGAGTGCTGTAAACCAGTGCCTGATGGGGCAAGGTGGCATAATAAGTCAGATAAGCCAAAAATACGGACAATCCGATCTTAAACTGATTCGGTACGCTGTTATGGGAAAAGAAAGGGGCTGCAAAAACGAAGCCTGTCATCCTCACCAGAAACAGCAGCAATATTTCAAATTCTTCGTAGCGAAAACTGAAATCAACCATAACGTGCCTTCCCGGAAAACGCTACCGGATATAGACCGAAAAATCCGACCAAAGCTCCGTCATAAAGCCTGACATATTGTTGAGCATCCACTCTCCAAGCAGCATCAGCGCCAGGAAAATGGAGATGATCTTCGGCACAAAGGTCAAGGTCTGCTCCTGAATGGAGGTCACCGTCTGAAAGACGCTGACAGTCAGACCGATGATCAGCGATACCAAAAGAATGGGAGCCGCGGTTTTGATCACTATAAAGAGTGCCTTAGAGCACATTTCTACTACCAGATCGACTGACATCTGCTACCTCCCTGCAGGTTATTTGCTAATAGAATGTTTTTACCAGATTCACAATGACCAGATTCCAGCCATCCGCCAAAACGAATAAGAGGATCTTGAATGGCATGGAAATCGTAGTCGGCGGCAGCATCATCATACCCATAGCCATAAGGGCCGAGGCCACCACCATATCGATCACCAGGAAGGGAATATAGATCACGAACCCGATGATGAAAGCTGTTCGAAGCTCAGATACCATAAAGGCCGGGATCAGCACCTGGGTAGGAATATCGGAAAGCTCCATCTCATCATTCCACTCAGTTCCGGAGATCTCCAGGAACATTCTGGCATCCTTTTGCTGGGTTTGCTCATACATAAATTGACGCAGTGGTGCCAATCCGATTTCGATTGCCTCCTCCTGCGTAATCCTGCCTTGTTCAAATGGCTTGATCGCTTCGTTATTGATCTGTGTAATGATCGGCGCCATAATAAAATAGGTCAAGAACAGCGAGATGCCGATCATCACCTGGTTAGGCGGCGCCGTCTGCGTGTTCAGGGCCTGTCTGGTAAAATGCAACACGATCAGAATCCTCGTAAAGGAGGTCAGACAGATCAGAAGCGTAGGGGCAACCGCGATAGCCGTCAGGATCAGAAGGATCCGTAGGGAACCGGTAATCGTC
>JAEEKV010000091.1 GCA_016282595.1 Lachnospiraceae bacterium | reverse complement strand
CATGTCCTTTTATCAGGTCAATCCTTCGCAGACAAAGAGGATGTATGAAAAGGCGCTGGAATATGCACAGCTTTCCGGCGGAGAAACCGTCTGGGATCTTTACTGCGGGATCGGTACCATATCCCTGTTTCTGGCAAAAAAAGCAGGAAAGGTTTATGGGGTCGAGATCGTGGAAGAGGCTATCGAAGATGCGAAGCGGAATGCAGCGCTGAATGATATCCAAAACGCAGAGTTTTATGCAGGAAAGTCCGAAGAGATCCTGCCGAAAAAGCATCAAAACGAAGGTGTCAATGCAGACGTGATCGTGGTGGATCCGCCACGTAAAGGATGCGATGTGAAGTTGCTTGATACGATCCTTTCCATCGCGCCAAAGAGGGTAGTCTATGTCAGTTGCGATCCGGCTACATTGGCCAGAGATGTGCGGATCCTGACGGAGGGAGGCTACCAATTGCAAAAGGCCTGCGCATTTGATAACTTCGGACAGACCGGACATGTCGAGACGATTGTAAGACTACAACGCGCAGATACATGAAAATCCTTGAATTTACGCACTTTGTGGACTTTATGACATTCAACAGACTTGGCGATTATCGTCGTGAAAAAGAACTGGTACGGAAAATTTCTGTGGCCGTAGCTTTTGAACTGGAGACGATGGATACAAAGAGTGAGGGCAAATCAGGATAGTTATCTGCAGTATTGCGGAAAGTAAAAATGGCGTGATCAAAGTCAAAAAGGCAGGCAAGACCGTCATCTATGTCTATGCAAGAAACGGGGATCCGAAAACGGATCCCCGCTGTTTTTGGGCATGGTCCGGTATACGAAATTGTAACTGCATGAAAAGCGAATGACCGAATAGGCTTCGAAATATATCAAATGCACCCCCCTATAATGCTTGATGAACACCTTGATTTATTGTATAATAGGCTTGCAGGTAGATACATAGTAGAAATACAGTCTATGAGGGATAAAACGAAGCAGGATATTTTGTCTGCAGGTGAAAGGCTGAAACGATTGAAGCCGCAAGAAAAATCCTCGAGTGATATGTTGGCGAAAAGCAAATCCATAGGGGGTAGAGATGTTTATAGGCCGTACGCTTTTGGACAAGACAAGACAGAACAGGTCTGTTTTATTTCTGTGTATAAACCGAAAATGACAGGGGATGGGTACGGGAAATCGTATCCATGCCCTTTTTTTATCTGTCTTTGATAGAATACAAAAAACCATAATCAACCGGGATCAAAAACAACCACCACGGACGGTGAAATGAAAGGAGCAGCGTATGATGCAGGAAAGGGAAAAAACCAAATTGACGAAAAGAGCTGTGAAAGGGGCAATAAAGAGGGCACTCAGTATCACGCTTGCCGCATCAATGCTTGTAAGCTGTCTGCCGGCGCAGGCACTTACAGCGGAGAAAAATGAAGTACACCTGCCGGAGATATCCATCGGAGAGGATATCACGGATCATGACGTTTTTTACCTTGCCACCGCATCAGCAAGCATACTGGAAAACGCCCGCCCCACATATCTGCTGCGCGTAGGAAGAGGCGGCGATGCTGCAAAAGAATCCTCAGCTCTGGTCAAGATTGCTGACCTGACTGCAAAATACGGCGATGACTATGTTGTGCGCGTCCATGATGAGATAAAGAATAAAGTCAACAACCCGGATGATAACTACTCACTCATGGAGATGATCGAAGGATCTGACTTTGATCAGGCCGAATTGGGAGATGAGGTGGAGCTTTCCGAAAAACTGGAAAACGACACCGATGCACAGGAAGCCTATCAGGAGGGAGTAGAATCTGCCCTGGATTTTCTGGAAGATGCCAGCGGCATGAAGGAAAAATACGGCGACAACGATCCTTATAAGGATGCGGTGGAGCAGATGTATTCCGTATCGGAAAACGATACCGAAGAAGAGCAGGATCCTGTATCTGAAGACTATGACACCATCATTCCGGAAAAAGGAGAAAAAGAAACGCTGTCCATTGGCAGCGAAGGAAAAAAATCAGGTCAGGCAAGCCGCTTGCAGCAGGCAGCCAATCTCTTTACCGGGCAGAATGTGCAGGCGCAGCGGCTGACTGCGCAGACCGATATGTTCCAGGATCTGCAGTCTGTCGCCAATGTCATGACCAATGTGGTAGTGGGAGCATCCGTAGAGCTGACCTTCGCCCCCGGCGAGAATGAAAAATATCTGGAGATCATTCCGAAAGATAACAAGACCGGCGATGGAAACAGGATGTTCTATCTGATCCTCGGCGCGCCAACCGGCTCTACCACCAATTCCGCAGCATCCACCTGTGCGGTTACCATCGTTGACGATGAGGAGCAGGAGGCGGCAGTTGTAAACTTTTCCGAAGCGGTCTATCAGCATGTGCCGGGTCAGGAAAAAGTCACCATTACGGTGCAGCGTTCAGGTGCCATGAATACAGTTGTCAGTACGAAGGTAAAAACCACCGGCGAAGGAACTGCCACGGTGGGACGCGACTATTCCCAGGTTGACTCTGAACTGGTATTTCCCTTTGGCGTGGATCATCTGACGCTGGATATCCCTGTCCGTACGGAATATCTGAAAGGGAAAGGCAGTTTTTCGCTTGTCCTTGAGCCAGCAGCCGGCTGTGAAGTTGGCAGCATAGCAAAAGCAGATGTGACACTCCAGGGTACCTACAGCGATAAGGCCACCCTGCAAAAGGTGCAGAGCGAAAAACAGCAAAAAGACAATGAACCCGATGAAACGCTGGAAGTACAGCAGGAAGGCACAGGCGGCACAACCCTGACCAAAAACAATTTGTCCACCTTAAAGACGGCGGAAGCCATCAGCTTTGTGGATGACAAGATCAATCGCGGAGCCAATGTTAATTCCAGGTATGAGAGTGATTGGAAAGGCAGATTTGAATACAATGAATCTGAAAAAGCTTTTCTTATGACATGGAATTGCAGGAAAAGAGCCAGCGACAATCCATTTGTATATGCTCAGTTCTATCTGACGAAGGATCCGGATGAAAGCTTTTTCTACAGCGGAGCCGAAGTGGACTGGGCGCGTTCAAATGCCTGCAAAACTAATGCAGAAATTGCAACTTCGATTGGGGGGAAAGTAAATATAAATCAGGACGACAGTTGGTCGGAGTGGGGACTGCCATTTCATAATTCCTCCAATCACTATACGGGCATTTACTATAACTATTGGAGCGATCGTGATTTTGCCGGTACGCGGGCTTATGGCAGGGAAATACGCAGGATGTATCCGGCCGAGGAAGCGGTGAAGAATAGTGTCACCTTTGGAGGAGACCGGCCGCAGGCGATCGAGTTTACGAATATTCCGCACTGTGAAGTATGTACGACGCTTTATCTCTATTCCATAAAGCCTATTCTGAGACCTTTTCAGGTGAACATCAGGAATGCTGATCCGCTGAAATATTTACAAGAAGACGGCACCTATGCTTTGGATACAAAAGCTGTCGATGCAGAAATCGTAGATGGCGGAAGATCGGCCGTTTATTTCAAGGATGATACTTTTACTGTCAGGGCCATGAGTGAGGTGGGCGTGGCCCAGTACGGTTATCTGTCCGGACTGGAACTTTTAAGCCCGACGAATGAATCGAAGTCGATCTATACGCTGGCTGAGAATGATAATCCTGCGAATACTTCAATCTCTTATCAGCTTACCAAAGACGGGCTTACCGGGATACTTAATAGTAACGGCTACAGTCTTGGTAAGAAAAATACAAAGATTTGGACGGATTTTTTACATGAGAATCCATATGCACTAAAGGATGACGGCTATCCTACCTATGTGCTTTTCAATGTAAAACCGACCTATAGCTACGTGGATTCCACGATCACCCTGAGAAATCCCTATGATTTTCCTGTAGCCATGACAGTAAGCGGTGTTACATACAACCTTGAGGCGGGGGAAAGTCGCCGGATCAAAGCGCCGGACAATGGCAGCTTTCACAAGGGTGATACGATCGCGGTCTCGAAGATCGAACTAGGAGAAGCCGCAGGCAAGCTGTACAATGCACTGGGAGTGAGATACAGCGGCAAATTCCAAAGCACGGATGTGACACCTACAGAGGGTACATGGGACTTTGTAAGCGGCAAACCTGTTTACATCTCCGGTAACGGTGATCACAGACTGAACTTTTCCGAAATTGTCGTGGAGCCAAATCTGCAGGATAAGGACAACCATATCGTTGTACGTGTAAAAACAAGCGATCTTTCGCAATTTGATACCACAAGTGAAAGCGCGGGATTTTTGAAACAAAAGGGTACGGTAGAAGGCAATTATACATATTTTACATATGCGGATGTGAACCGGACCGCGAACGGCAGGATTTATGCCATCACCGCTACGCCGAAAAGCGCCGGAAAGGTTGCAGTCTGGTATGACAGAAACACCCTGCGTACGTATGAGGGCAACACGCTCTACTTTACTGCGGGAAATACCTTAGCGCGCAATACCATAGATCTTTCTGTAGGCAGTGCAAGGCAAAATGTAACATTGCAAGGCACTTTAAACTATACGAATTATAATCTTCGTACCGGTTTTGCGGGGAATACCTCTCAGATGCCGGCAGGCGGCGCAACTCTGGCTGCAGGCAGTGCGGGCGGGGTGGCCGATAACGATGGTCAGGTTACTGCCGGACCGGTTCCGTCTACGGGATTTTCCAACCGTTATCTTCGCTATATCGTCTCGGTAAACGGTAATGATCAGGTTAAGGAGATCATGCTTCCGGAGGCTACAGACACATCTGTCACTGATCCGGCGCCGTTGTGGGATTTTAATAGTGATGGCTCCATGAGCAGTAACATGGGATCCCGTGTGAAGTACAATATCGATTATAAAGGCGAAAAAGATGAAAGTGGTAACGACTACTATACTTTTACAGCCAAGAGTTCAACTTTATCCCAACCCGAAGTTTCCATAGAAACCATACCGCAGGATCTGAGTGCAACACCATGGTTTAAGGTGCGCCTCAGGAATCTTTGCGGAGCAAAATACATTTATCTGTGCGCGACATATAATCATGCTGCGAATCAAAGGTTTCCGATCAAGATCGGGCAGGGAAGCGAATGGCAGGAAATTGTTGTCAATCTTCAGAGTCTGACTCGGCCGTGGGATCCGAACGGATTCTCTTTCGCATTTGATAATACGTATAAGACCGGCTCTCAGATTCAGATAGATTATGCAGGATTCTTTTCCAATCAGGCAGGCGCAGAGGACTTCCGTGCCAGGGTAAGCGTGCCGGCAATGCTTTGGGACTTTAATGCCGACAACGCCATGAATAAGGTAATGGGCAGCAAAAAGAAAGCCCGTATTTCGTATGCAGGAGAGAAAGATCAGGATGGCAACGATTACTATACCTTCACGGCAAACGGCGCAGATCCCTATGTCTCCGTGGATATACCGGCTAAAGACCTTAACAGCATCCAGTGGGTAAAGATCCGTGCGAGAAATATTGATCTTTCAGATGCCATGGAGCTTTATGCCTGCACGGGCTCTAATACAGGTGTTTACGGGGCTTCAGCAGTACAGATTCCTCTTTTGAAGGATCAGGAGTGGCATGAATATGTCATTTGCATTCCGAATGAAAACATAAGAACGGCGAATGCTTATAAAGGCGCTAATCTTACATCTACGATCTGGACGGATCAGATCAATTGGATCAGGCTCGATCCGATGGAGAATAACACCGCGGCCGGCATCAGTAAGGATGCGCGGATACAGATCGACTACATTGCATTTTGTCCAAACAGGATCTCAGCCGAAAAATTCCGCTATGGCAACAGCAGCGGCAAGATCAGTTATGATACGGCGGGGAATGTAACGATAGATATTTCGGGCAATTTCCCTTCCGGTGTCAGTCCCGTGACTTCAGATATTTTCCAGAATATTCAGATCAGCGGGGAAATGTCGGATGATGCCTACCTGATAGACGGCGGACAGATCCCCATCGTTATGGGAAAGGCCGCTGATATGAACGTTGCGGTCAAGCCGGCGGATTACTCCTATACAATGCTTGATAAAAACGGGAATCTGACAGAGAAACAAGCGGATGAATATCCGATGTCAGTACAATTTGTGGTGTATGACAAAAATGATGTGTACCGTGGGGTGTACGCACCAGTGAAGTTTGAGGACGCGAAATTTGACCGGTCGACACGCAGTTATGTTTTTAACAGTGTGATGGATTTCACAGAGCCGCCGCAGGTGATGCAGCTTTTGGATGACGACGGCAATGTTGTCCTGGACGATAATGAGCAGCCTGTCATTGTTCTTGAAGGGGATGACGGAAAGCCGGTATTGGATGAGAACGGAAAGCCGATTCAGGCAGAGGCATCCTACGGTTTGATCCCGGAACCGGGAGACAAGCTGTATCTGCGTCTTTCCACGGACCGCATGCTTCAGACCAGTGGACTGCGGGAAAAGGGCGAGCCGCAGATGGAGGAGTATTTTTATTCGGATGTTTATACAGGTTACAGTTTTTATCAGCCGACCGCCTACCAGGCACCGGTGCCTATCGGTCTTGATATGCCGATAAATATCACATACGGCAACCTGCCGTTTATCGGCAATACCGGCATGGATCTGGCATTTCCCTTTGTCAGCGTCGGTATCATGAAGATCAGCCATGGTTACCGTATTTATTTCGGTGTTTCTCCGGTGCAGATCGCAGATGCCGTAAAGGGCACCCATATGGCGACAATGGAGGGAGCCGGTCATAGTTATTGGAAGAGCATCTTCAGCGTAGCAGATCCGTTCAATTCTTTTGCAAAGGGGATATCAGAAGCTTCGGAGTCTATCAAAAATATTCGTGAAATGAATAAGGAGCTTCACAAGAATAATGAATCGACAACGGCAGGTGATTTGGGCCATCCATCCTGGAAATTCGACCTTTCCATCGGCATGTATTTTGATTTTCTGTATGCAAACGTTACCCATGAGGGAGAGCAGACAACATATTTTGTGTTCAAAGGCATGGGAGGCTATGTATCCGTAACGCTCGGCTTCCAGATGGCATGGTATTTCATCCTTCCGGTGGTATTTCTTCCCTGTTATCTTTCGATCGAGATGCAGGGAACGGTTATGGGCTATCTTGGTGCCGACTTCAACACGGATGTGCAGAT
>JAEEKV010000090.1 GCA_016282595.1 Lachnospiraceae bacterium | reverse complement strand
GCTGACGGGCCTTGCGGGAATGGAAAAGCGGTATCCGAATCAGTTATCCGGCGGTCAGCGCCAGAGAGTGGCCTTTGCCAGAGCACTGGCACCCGAACCCCAGCTGCTGCTTTTGGATGAGCCCTTTGCCGCCATTGATGCAAAGGTAAGACATGAGCTTCGTACCTGGCTTCGTGAAATGATCCTGAAGGTGGGGATCACCAGTATCTTTGTCACCCACGATCAGGATGAGGCCGTTGAGGTGGCAAGCCAGATCATCGTTACCAACCAGGGACGGATTGAGCAGATCGGCGAGCCCAAGGAGATCTATACCGAGCCGAAAACTCCTTTTGTGACGGAGTTTATCGGACAGCCCACCTTCATCGAGGACTACGGCAAGCTCAAGGGCTTTCAGAAAGAGGATAAATACAAAGGCGCCATCATCCGTCCGGAGTTTGTGGAAGCCTTCAAGAGTGATAACAAGACCTTTAAGGACGTTATGGACTGCTCCGAGGAGGGCGTGATCACCGATATTTTGTTCCGGGGTACTTCTCTGGAGCTGAAGCTGGATGTGGGAGGCGTTACCTTAACCACCCACAGATCCCTTGACAGAAGAAAGGTCTCCATCGGAGAAAAGATGCGGGTCATCATTTACCGTGTCTTTGCCGTGGATGACACCTCCGCTTATCCCATGGATAACGAGGAACTGGCAAAGAGGAATGTAAAGTATAACCATTTGGAGGCGTACCTTTACAGTAAAGATGGTTACTTCGTTGTATAGAGGTTACGAAGGGCAGCGGATTTTTTTGACCGCTGCCTTTTTCTATGGTAAAATAGATGTGCTTTTCAGAAGGCAGAGAACAAGGAAAAGGAAAGAAAAACATGGCAGAGAAATTGATCCGGATCGAGAATATCAGAGCATCGGTTGGGGAGGAGGAGATCTTAAAGGATGTAAGCCTTCAGATCGCTCCCGGAGAGACTCACGTACTCATGGGACCCAACGGCGCGGGAAAATCCACCCTGGGGAATGTTCTGATGGGAAGTCCGGTATATCAGGTAACAGACGGAAAGATCTTTTTCGGAGAGGATGAGATCACGAAGGAATCCGCAGACAAACGGGCACGGAGAGGGATGTTTTTATCCTTCCAGAATCCCTTGGAGGTACCGGGGCTTTCCCTGGATGAGTTCATCAGAAATGCCCTCAGACAGAAAACCGGCAAGCCCATTAAGATCTTCCAGTTCAAAAAACAGCTGGCAGAGGCTATGGAGCTTTTGGGAATGGATGAAAGCTACGCTGCAAGAGATCTGAATGTGGGATTTTCAGGCGGTGAGAAAAAGAAGGCAGAGATCCTGCAGCTTTTGATGCTGCAGCCCGAGTTTGCAATTCTGGATGAAACCGATTCCGGACTGGACGTAGATGCGGTCCGCATGGTGTCCAAGGGCATTGAGGAGTACCAGAAAAGACAGGACGGTGCCCTTCTCATCATCACCCACTCCACCAGAATTCTAGAGTCTTTGAAAGTGGATTACACCCACATTATCGTAAAGGGCAAGATCGTAAAAACCGGAGGACCGGAGCTGGTTGATCTCATCAATGAGAACGGCTTTGAAGCATTCCTGTAAAACGGGAAGATACAGAACAGAAAAAGGAAACAGTAAGACATGGAAAACAAGATACAGGAAGGCATGCGCCAGGATCCGGCCATCAACATCGAGGGTGAACAGGACCGAATTCTTTTGGACGGTGTGCAAAGAGAACTGTATGACTTTAAGGATGAGGAAAACGAAGCGGATTTCTACCGTATGGACGAGGGTTTGACGGAAGAGATCGTCAAGGCCATTTCCGAGGAAAAGAAGGATCCGGAGTGGATGAGAGAGTTTCGTCTGAAATCCTTAGAGCTCTATCATAAGATCGATGTACCGGATTGGGGCCCCCCTATCGACGGTCTGGATATGAACCGAATCGCCACCTATGTAAGATCCCGTTCGGATATGAAGGGAAGCTGGGAAGAGGTTCCCGAGGATATCAAAAATGCATTTGAAAAATTAGGCATTCCCCAGGCAGAGCGGGAGTCTTTGGCAGGTGTGGGTGCTCAGTATGACTCCGAGCTGGTATATCACAATGTCAGAGAAGATGTGGCAGCCCAGGGTGTCATTTATTCGGATCTGGAAAGTGCCCTGACAGGGGAATATGAGCAGATGATCCGGGATCACTTTATGAAGCTGGTGCCCCCTACGGATCACAAGTTTGCAGCTCTTCACGGCGCAGTTTGGTCCGGCGGCTCTTTTGTCTATGTACCAAAGGGCGTAAAGGTGGAGATTCCCCTGCAGTCCTATTTCAGACTGAACGCCAAGGGAGCAGGACAGTTTGAGCATACCCTGATCATCGTAGAAGAGGGCGCGGATCTGCACTTTATCGAGGGCTGCAGTGCCCCTAAATATAACGTGGCCAATCTCCATGCAGGCTGTGTGGAGCTCTATGTGGGAAAGAACGCAAGACTTCGCTATTCCACCATTGAGAACTGGTCCAAGAACATGTATAACCTCAACACCAAGAGAGCCATTGTTGAGGAGGGCGGCGTGATTGAGTGGGTATCCGGATCCTTCGGGTCCCATGAATCTTACCTGTATCCTACCTCGGTGTTAAAGGGAGACGGCTCCCATGCGGAGTTTACAGGGGTCACCTTTGCAGGCGCCGGACAGAACCTGGATACCGGAGCCAAGATGATCCACATCGGAAAAAATACATCGTCCTTTATCGACACCAAATCCATCTGCAAGAGCGGCGGCATCAGCACCTATCGAAGCAGCGTGGAGATTCGGAAAAGTGCCGAAGGATCAAAGGCTTCCGTTAATTGCGGGTCTTTGATGCTGGATTCCATTTCCCGTTCGGATACGGTTCCGGCAGCGGATGTGCGGACCAATAAGGCGGATGTGGGACATGAGGCAAAAATCGGCAGGATCAGTGATGAGGCTGTCTTTTATCTCATGAGCCGCGGCATCAGCGAGGCAGAAGCCAGAGCTATGATCGTCAGCGGTTTTGCATCTCCGGTAAGCAAGGAGCTGCCGCTGGAATATGCGGCGGAGATGAACAATCTGATCAAACTGGAGATGGAGGGAGGCTGACATGCAGGCAGCGGTAAATCATCTGCCGGTCCTGACATGGAACCGGCTGAAACTGAATCGGGCGCAAATGGAGGTTGATGAAAACCTTCTTGCAACCACAAAAGAGCAACAGGCAAGTGCCCTGTTTGAGATTCCCGTTCCGGAGGGAATTCAGGTGGAAAAAGGGATCAGCGCCAAGGATCTGGATGCGCGGTTTGCATCCCTTGGAATCGAAAATCCCAAGGAAGCCTTTGTGGCGGGAAAATATCCCATCTATAACAAGCAGCGCTTTGGCACCGGAATGGGCGTGGCGGTGGATCAGCTCATGGAAGGCGTAGGCGCAGATTATTACACGGTGGATCCTTCCTATCAGGCAGAGGGACCCATTAAGCTGCACTACGGATATGCTGAGGGGCAGAGCGATCTGTCCAGGATCGTGATCCACGCAAAGGCGGGCTCCAAGAGCACCTTTATTTTGTATTACTCCACCCTGCCCAAGGTATGTGACTATCTGGAGGAATGCGGAAAGTGCGAAATGCAGCAGGAGCTTTTACAGCATAGCGGAAAAGCGGCCATGGAGAAAAAAGAGGAACTGCCGAATCCTGAAATCCGTAAGGATGCCCCGGGACAACCTGGCTCCATGTTGGGGGTCCAGACCTATCTCTATTTAGAGGAGGGGGCCAGCGTAGAGCTTCATGTAGTACAGATGTTAGAAGAGGGAGCAGCCTTTTTCCATGATGTGGGCACCTTCCTTCGAAAGAAGGCAGAGCTTGTTATGACCAAGCTGGATCTGGGGGCGCTGACAGTTTATGAAGGACTGAACACCCTGCAGATTGAAGATAAGAGCCGGTTTGAAATGGACTTTGGCTATCTGGGACTTGCAGGCAGCAAAATGGATATCAATTACAACGATGTCTTTTGCGGGAAAAAGTGCGAAGGCCGGATGTATTTCAAGGAGGCCCTTTTGGGAGATGCCCAAAAGACCTTCCGCGGAACCGTGGATTTCAGAAAGGATGCCACAGGCTGTAAGGGAGATGAGCAGGAGGACGTGCTGCTTCTTGGGGAGGATGTCATCAATCAGACCATCCCGCTGATCCTGGGAGAGGAAGAGGATGTGGAAGGACGTCATGCCGCCACCATCGGATCTCTTTCGGAGGAAATGCTCTTTTACATGCAGACAAGAGGCATCAGCAAAAAGAAGGCAGAGGAACTGATGGTGCGGGCAAGCCTGCAGAGCATCAGCAACCGGGTGCCTTCCGAGTCCATTAAAAAGGCGGTAAAAAATAAGATCTGCCGGGTATTTGAATAAACCGGAGGGAATAGAGGGAAATAGTTATGGACGTAGCAACGATCCGCCGGGATTTTCCCATTCTGGCAGACGAAAGCATCATATATTTTGACAATGCGGCAACAAGCCAAAGACCCCGTCAGGTGTTGGAGGCGGTGGATGCCTTTTACAGAAAGAGTAACGCCAATCCTTTGAGGGGATTGTATCAGTGGAGCATCGAGGCCACCGAAGCCTATGAAAACGCCAGAGAAAAGGTGGCAGCCTTTATCGGGGCGGGGGATGCTTCCCAGATCATTTTTACCAGAAATACCACCGAGGCCATTAATCTGGCGGCGTATTCCTGGGGACTTACCAATATCAAAGAGGGGGATAAGATCGTGATCTCCGTTATGGAGCATCACAGCAACATTCTTCCCTGGCAGATGGTGGCAAGGCAGAAGGGCGCCGAGCTTGTATATATGGAGCCGGATGAAGAAGGCGTTTTGGGAGAGCAGGAGATTGCCAAGATCGACGAAAAAACCGCGTTGGTAGCCATCGGTATGGTTTCCAATGTGCTGGGAGTTCGAAATCCCGTAGAGGCCATTATCAAAAGAGCCCACGAAATGGGAGCCTTGGTACTGGTGGATGGAGCCCAGGCAGTGCCTCACCAAAGCGTGGATGTAAAAGCGCTGGATGCAGACTTCTTTGCATTTTCGGGACATAAAATGCTGGGACCCTTTGGCATCGGCGTTTTGTACGGAAAGAAAAAACTGTTGGAAGAGATGCCGCCTTTTTTGACAGGCGGAGAAATGATCGAATATGTAACAAGGCAGGATGCCACCTATGCCGAGCTTCCCCACAAATTTGAGGCGGGTACCGTAAATGCGGCAGCGGCAGTGGGACTGGGAGCCGCCATTGATTACCTTGGACAGATCGGATTTGATGCCATCGGCAAGCAGGAGGATAAGCTTTGCAGCCTGCTTTATGAGGAGATGAAAAAGGATCCTCACATCACCCTTTACGGGCCAACGGATCCTGCTAAGAGAAACGGCATCGTAACCTTCAATATCGAGGGCTGTCATCCCCATGATGTTTCCTCGGTGCTGGACAGCGAACAGGTTTGTATCCGGGCCGGACATCACTGTGCACAGCCGCTGATGCAGTATCTGAAGGTAAACTCCACCGTCCGGGCCAGCCTGTATTTTTACAATACCGAAAGCGAAGCGGAGCGGTTTTTGGAAAGCCTTACCAAGGTCAGAGGATGGCTGGGATATGAAGACTAAATCGTTAGCGTTTGCTAACATTTTGCTGAGACAGAAATAAACGGAAGCCTGTGATCATAGAACAGGTGACAGAGTGAAACCTGAGGACAGAAAAAAAGAAGTAGCAAGGAGCATAAGAAAAAGAAATGGATTTAAAGCAGATCTACCGGGAGATCGTAAATGAGCACAATCTGCATCCCGGACACAAGGAGCCGCTGATGCGGCCCAAGTATGAGAGACGGGGATCCAATCCCACCTGCGGGGACGATATCACATTGCAGCTGGAGATGGATGATGACGGCATCATAAGGGATGTTGGCTTTACGGGAGAGGGATGTGCTATCTCCCAGGCGTCCTCTGATATCATGTTGGACATGATCGAAGGAAAGACAAAGGAGGAGGCCCTTGCGCTGGTAGAGAGTTTTCTGAAGATGGTTCGGGGAGGTGCCACGGAGGAAGAGATCGAAGCGCTGGAGGAAGCGGCTGCCCTTCGGGATGTAGCCCATATGCCTGCCAGAGTGAAGTGTGCCACACTTGCCTGGTACACGCTGGAGAAGATGCTGGGGGAAGAAGCGTAAGGCATATAAAGGTATTCGGGAAGGTTTTGATTGATACGAGGGGATGCAAAAACGGGGTAAAGCAAAGGGAAGCGGCGAAAGCCGCTTTAGGAGGTAGTGTATGGGAAACAGGGTATATTTGGACAATGGATGGAAGTTTCTTCCTCAGTTTGAGGAAGCTTATGTGAAAGGTGATTTTGACCGGGCGGAACCCTGCGAGGTTCGGATTCCGCATACCGTGAAGGAATTGCCTTTTCATTATTTTGACGAATCGGAATACCAGATGGTATCTGCCTATGCCAAGCAGTTTACGGCACCGAAGGAATGGGAAGGAAAGGTGATCCTTCTGACCTTTGAGGCGGTGGCCCACGATTGTCAGGTCTATGTAAACGGAGAAAAGATCGGAGAGCATCACAGCGGTTATACGGCCTTTACTTTGGATATTTCCGAGGCCCTGAAATACGGGGAGGAAAACCTTCTGGTGGCAAGGGTGGATTCCAGAGAGTCCCTAAACGTGCCGCCCTTTGGCTTTGTCATCGACTATATGACCTACGGCGGCATTTACCGGGATGTGTATCTGACCGTAAAAGAGCCCTCCTACATCAAGGATGTGTTTGTGACCTTTAAGCTGGCAGAGCGTTTTGGCGGAGAGGATCAGGAGGCGGAGCACGGGCCGAAAACCCTGCACTGCCACAGCTCCAAAACTTTGTCCCGCATCGAGATCGCGGGAGCGGGAACGGACAGTATCCTTAAGCAGTGGATCCGCAAAAAGGGAGAAAAGGACTACACCCTTTTAGGGGAGGTGGCTACCACGCCGGTGGAGACCGGGGCCTGTGAGCTGGCCTTTTCCGTAGGAGAGGTGGAGCTTTGGGATATTGATAATCCGGTGCTTTACGAGATGCGGACGGAGCTTGCGGACGGGGACGGATGCGTGTTTGACGAAGTGGTTACCACAATCGGTTTCCG
>JAEEKV010000089.1 GCA_016282595.1 Lachnospiraceae bacterium | reverse complement strand
TGTACCTGCACCGGATCGGCATCGATCCCTCCGAAGTGGAGGGGGAGGATCACGAAAAGGCGGCAAGGACAAAGGAGCGTATCGGGACAAGCTGCAGAGAGCCGGACATTTCCATCGAATATGAGAACGGAGAGCAGATTGTGATCCTGAATGGCGAGAACGTGAACGGCTTGATCCGGAGCGAAGAAGTCAGCCGCATGGCATCCGTCAGCTCTGCCCATCCCATGGTCAGAGAACGTTTAGTAGAGCTTCAGCAAAAGCTGGCAGCCAAAGCCGATGTTGTTATGGACGGAAGAGATATCGGAACCGTGGTTTTGCCCAAGGCACCTGTCAAGGTCTATCTGACCGCATCTGTGGAGGAGCGCGCCAGAAGACGCTACGAAGAACAGAAGGCCAAGGGCGTTGACTGCGATCTTGAAACCATCAAGAAAGACATCGCCGAGCGTGACCACCGTGATATGACAAGAGAGACCTCTCCCCTGAAGCAGGCAGAGGATGCCGTCCTCATCGATTCCTCGGATATGACCATCGAGCAGGTTGCGGAGAAGATACTGAGTCTGATCCCGTAGATCGATGAGCGCGAGGCGTAGTAAAACTACTCAGTGAGCGCGAGGCGTAGGCAATTATTTCCGATGCGACTAACGGCCGCAGGCGTATCGGAGACATCGGAAATGATTGCGGAGCCGGGAGCGGAGTGAAACTATTCAGTGAGCGCGAGGCGTAGGCGATTGTTCCCGGCGCGACTAACGGCCGCAGGCGTATCGGAGCAGCCGGGAATGATCGCGGAGCCGGGAGCGGAGTACAACCGGTCGAGGAGCGCGAGGATAGGAAATGATTCCCGCGGCGACTAACGGCCGCAGGCGTATCGGAGCCGGCGGGAATTATTCCTGTCCGGGAGCGGAGTAAAGGAGGAAAGATGTCCATGGACGTTATACTCGCGAAATCGGCCGGCTTCTGCTTCGGAGTGAAGCGTGCCGTAGATCTGGTCACCGAGAAGATCGAAGAGGGCGGTACCATCTACACCCTGGGCCCCATCATACATAACGAAGAGGTCGTCAAAGACCTGGCCTCCAAGGGCGTCCGCATCCTGGCCTATCGTGAGGATGGATTCTATGACAGCGACAGCGGCGAGCTTCTTTCCGAAGAGGAACTGAAAAGTGTCACTGTGATCATTAGGTCCCACGGCGTGGAAAAGGAAGTCTTTGAAAAGCTGGAACAGGCCGGAGCTACCATTGCCGACGCCACCTGTCCCTTTGTCAAAAAGATCCATAACATCGTCTCGGAGGAAAGCGAAAAGGGAAAGAAGATCGTCATCGTAGGAGACGCCGCACACCCTGAAGTACAGGGCATTTGCAGCTATTGCAAAGAGGCGCCCGTTGTGCTGCAGACAAAAGAGGAAGCCGAAAACCTGACTTTTTCCCAAGAGGATTCCGTGTGCATCGTGGCGCAGACCACGGCAAATTACAATAAATTTCAAGAATTAGTTGAAATTTTATCTGAAAAAGCGTATGATGTATGTTGTGTGAACACGATTTGTAATGCGACAGCGACACGTCAACAGGAGGCGCAGAGCATCGCAGCTACGGTCGGTTGCATGATAGTGATAGGCGGTACTCATTCTTCTAATTCCCGAAAACTCTATGAGATTTGCAGTAAGGAGTGTGAGAACACTTATTTTATACAGACACTCGATGATTTGCATTTAGACTTACCTAAATCAGTGAAATCGGTGGGAATTACCGCCGGGGCGTCCACCCCAAACAATATTATTGAGGAGGTTCAAAGTCATGTCAGAACAATCTTTTGAACAATTATTGGACGAATCATTCAAGACAATTCATAATGGAGATGTGGTCGAAGGTACAGTCATCGATGTGAAACCCGAAGAAGCCGTACTGAATATCGGTTACAAGTCTGACGGCATCCTGAGCCGTAACGAGTACACCAATGAAGCAGGTGCCGATCTTACAACGATCCTTCACGAAGGCGACAAGCTTGAGGTTAAGGTAGTAAGAGTTAACGACGGTGAGGGTCAGGTGATCCTTTCCTACAAGAGACTGGCTGCAGAGAAAGGCAGCAAGAGACTTGAAGAGGCCTGCGCTAACAAAGAGATCATCAAGGCTAAGGTATCCCAGGTACTGAACGGCGGACTTTCCGCAATCGTGGATGAGGTTCGCGTATTCATTCCTGCAAGCCTTGTTTCCAACGTATTTGAGAAGGATCTGAACAAGTATGCAGATCAGGAGATCGAGTTCAGAATTACCGAGTATAACCCCAGAAAGCGTCGTTGCATCGGCGATCGCAAGCAGGTACTTTTAGAGCAGAAAGAGCAGGCTATGAAGGAGCTCTTCGAGCGTATCCATGTTGGCGATGTAGTTGAAGGTACTGTTAAGAACCTTACCGACTTCGGTGCATTTATCGATCTTGGCGGAGCAGACGGACTGCTTCACATTTCCGAGATGAGCTGGGGCCATGTAGAGAATCCTAAGAAGGTATTCAAGGTTGGACAGACCGTGCGTGCCCTGATCAAGGATATCGGCGATAACAAGATCGCGCTGAGCCTGAAATTTGCAGACACCAATCCCTGGAAGGATGCAGAAGAGAAATTTGCCATCGGCAATGTAGTAACCGGTAAGGTTGCAAGAATGACCGACTTTGGTGCATTCATCGAGCTTGAGCCCGGCGTAGATGCACTGCTTCACGTATCCCAGATCTCCAAGGATCGTATCGGCAAGCCAGCTGACGTTCTTACCACCGGACAGGAAGTTACCGCTAAGGTTGTTGACTTCAATCCCGAAGATCATAAGATCAGCCTGAGTATGAAAGCCCTTCTTGCTCCTGAGAAGACTGAAGAGCCTGCAGCAGAAGCAGCAGACGATTCCGATGCAGATGTTGTATCTGTAGATATCGATGCAGTGATCGCTCAGAGCGAGGAAGAAGACGAGTAATTAAGACTTTAAGAGGGGCGTTTTTCATTCCAAAGATGAAAAACGCTCTTTTTTTATCTGATAAGTTCGGAGGATGCTATGCCCCAGATGGATTACGAATGGTTCAAAAAAGCGGTCTATGATATGACGAAGATTGATCTGAACGCTTACAAGGAAAAGCAGATGAAGCGTCGGATCGATACCCTCATTACAAAGAACGGGATCGACGGCTATCAAAACTATGTGAGCCTGCTTCGCAGCAACAAGGAAAAGTTTGATGAGTTCGTCAATTATCTCACCATTAACGTGTCGGAGTTTTACCGCAATCCCGAGCAGTGGGAGTATCTGGATAAAGAGGTGATCCCGGATCTCATCAACAAGTTCGGACGGAACTTAAAGATCTGGTCCGCAGCCTGCTCTACGGGAGACGAGCCTTATTCCCTGGTAATGGCGCTGTCGAAGCATTTGCCCCTTTCCAACATCCACATTTTGGCTACTGATATTGATAAACAGGTCATCGCCAAGGCCAAGGTGGGACTGTACAACGAAAAGAGCGTGGCAGCAGTTCCCGCAGATCTGAAGGCGAAATACTTTACCAAGGTGGGTCCTTCTTATCAGATCTCCGATGAGATTAAAAAGTGCGTGGAGTTCAAGGAGCACAACCTGTTAAAGGATGCCTATCCCACCAACTATCATCTAATTGTTTGTCGGAATGTGCTGATCTACTTTACCGAGGAGGCAAAGTCGGAGATTTTCAAGAAGTTTGCCGCTTCCCTGGCACCCAAAGGGTGTCTGTTCATCGGAAGTACAGAGCAGATCATTACCTACCGGGACATTGGATTTACCAGAAGAAACAGTTTTTATTATGATAAGGTATAAGAAAAAGCGCTGAGAGAGATCTCAGCGCTTTCTTTCATGCAGGAAAAAGTCTAAAACATGGAGAGCGTATTGATACAGCTGCTCCGGTGAATGCTTGAGCTCATCCGTCAGCTCAAAGTAGAGGGTTTTATCCTCCAAGGAGGTGCGGAACACCGGCTCAAAGAGAAGATCCCATTGGGGAAGATAAGTACCTTCCTTGCGGGTGTAGCAGGTAGCTGCCGTAGCCTGGGTGCGATGCTCGGGGGATACAAAGGTGGCAACGGATTTGTGCATTGCCATATCCTCGGCAGGCAGATAGTAATAATCCTTGTAATTGCTGTAGAAGTATTTCAGTTCTCCGGTGAGCAGAGGAATTTCCAGTTGTGCTTCGTTTTTCTCTACTAAAAGACGGGCACCTTTTTTGTTTACCAGAAGATCCTTGGGAAGGGGAGAGCTCATGCGAAGGCGGATCAAAAGGGTTTGATGCACGGCTCCGGTGGGCTCCGTTACCTTCTTGGCGGAGATTTTCGTCAGCTTGGAGGGCTGCAGCAAAAGATCCGAGTAGGCCAGAAGAGGCAGAAGCCGGAACATTCCGGTCATATCCTCTGCGTTGTGAAGCAGCAGGATCTTTTCCCGGTCCTTAAGTTCCTTTAGGGTTTTCTGCAAAGCAGCCTCGTGTCCGGCATCGGTATCCGTGGAAGCCTTTTGCAGCATCACCTGTTTTTCGTACAAGGCGTTCTGGGAAACGTACTCCCGATAGATATTAATGAGCTGTCCACCGTCGTAGATGTCCTTTCGCTCAATGGAAAGAAAGCTTTCCATGGTCTTTTGCTTTAAATTCTCTACCCCTAGGAGAGACTTATAAGGCATAACCCGCTTATACAGATCTACGCCGTCCATATTGCCGAAGGGCACTTCCATACCGTGGGAGTGATATTTTTGCTTCAAATAGGGAAGATCGAAGTTATTGCCGTTGTAGTGAACCAGGGTCTTTTTGCCCCGGCAGAAGTGGAAGAAGGCCAAAAGCAGTTCTTTTTCCTGGTTGGGACTCTGGGCGAAAAACTGCGTAATGGTCCAGCTGCCGTCTTCGTAGCTGATGCAGCCGATGAGATATAGCTGCGAGGAACGGGCCGCAAAGCCGGTGGTTTCGATATCTACAAATAAAAGATCCTCTTTCTTTCCCAAAAGCTCGATGGGATAGTTCAAAAGGGAATTCGATAAAGGCGAAGTGATGGTTTTCAAGACTGGGTTCTCCTTTGTCTGCTTGTCTTACACACTGCTAAAAATATAGCATATCGGGGGCGGTTTTTCAAGGCGGCGGGGAGGGGTTGTTGACTTGAAAGTGCATCGGCTCAATGCTATAATATTGTTTTGAGAAATGTGTTTCCCAAGGAGGAAGAGATTTTGAAACTTGACAGGGTGATAGCGGTAAGAAAAGACAAGACCATTTACCGCGATGACGACAAATGCATCAAGGTTTTTAATGAAGAGTATTCCAAGGCCCGCGTCTTAAACGAGGCGTTAAATCATGCAAGGATTGAAGAAACGGGGCTGGGAATTCCCAAGGTTTTAGAGGTTACCATGATCGATGGCAAGTGGGCGATCATCTTTGAATTCATTGCAGGAAAAACCCTTGCCCAGCTTATGGAAGAAAACCCGGATAAGAAGGATGAATATCTTGAAAGATTTGTGGATCTGCAGCTTGCGGTGCATAAAAAAAGCTGTCCCCTCCTGAACAGGCTGAAGGACCGGATGAGTGCAAAGATCAGCGAGACAGAGCTGGATGCCACCATACGTTATGATCTTCAGGCACGCCTTCGGGATATGCCGAAGCACAATAAGGTATGCCATGGTGACTTTGATCCCTCAAATATCATCATTGCCGCAGACGGCAGCCCCTATATTTTTGACTGGTCCCACGCCACCCGGGGCAATGCATCAGCCGATGTGGCCTGCACCTATCTGCTTTTCAGGAAAAACGGGGACGCAGAAGGGGCAGCAAAGTATCTGGAGCTGTTCTGCAAAAAGAGTGATACCGAAAGGCAGTATGTTGAAAAGTGGATCCCTCTGGTAGCGGCGTCTTTGTCGGTTAATATGCCAAAGAAGGAGCGGGAATTTCTGCTTTCCCTGGTAAACGCTACAGAGTATTAGGATTTTGAGAAACCCAAGGTTGGAAAATTTTTGATCAAATCGGAAGGAGATTGGAAAATGAAAATTACGATATGTATCGGTTCTTCCTGTCACATTAAGGGATCAAAACAGGTTGTAGAACAGCTTCAGGATCTGATCAGGGAAAACAACCTTGGAGACAAGGTGGAGCTGGGCGGCGTCTTTTGCATGGGAAAATGCCAGCAGGGCGTCTGCGTTACGGTTGATGACGCCTTTTATTCTTTGTCCCCGGAAAACGTGAAGGACTTTTTTGATACCTCCGTTTTACCGCAGGTGAAGTAAAAGAAAACAGGAAAGGTCGATATCGGATGGAATGTCTGACACTGAAAAAATCAAACTGTAAGAACTGTTATAAATGTATCCGTCATTGTCCGGTAAAGTCGATCCGGTTTTCGGGGAATCAGGCTTACATCATAGGAAATGAGTGCATCATGTGCGGTCAGTGCTTTGTGGTCTGTCCCCAGGGTGCAAAAGAGATTGTTGAGGAAACGGAAAAAGTAAAGGTGCTTTTGCAAAGCGGCGCCCCGGTGGTGGCTTCTCTTGCGCCTTCCTTTGTAGCAAACTATGAGGGCGTCGGGATAGAGGCCATGCGGGATGCACTGAAAAAGCTGGGCTTTTATGACGCCGAGGAAACCGCCCTTGGGGCAACGGTTGTAAAGAGAGAATACGACTGCATGGTGAATGAGGGAGAGCGGGATATCATCATTACCTCCTGCTGTCATTCCGTCAATCTGCTGATCCAGAAAAAGTTCCCGGAGCTTTTGCCTTATCTGGCGGATGTGTTATCCCCCATGCAGGCCCATTGCACCGATATCAAAAGGCGTATGCCTGATGCAAAAACGGTTTTCATCGGGCCCTGCGTTTCCAAGAAGGATGAGGCGCAGCATTACGAGGGGATCGTGGATGCGGTGCTTACCTTTGATGAGCTGACGGCATGGCTGAAGGAGGAAAACGTACAGCCGGAAAAGACCATGGAAGAAAATGACAACAGCCTAGCAAGGTTTTTCCCTACCACGGGAGGCATTTTAAAAACCATGGAGAAGAAAAATCCCGATTACAGCTACATGGCCATCGACGGCACGGAAAACTGCATCGCGGCCCTTAAGGATATCAGGGACGGGAATCTGCATAAATGCTTTATCGAGATGTCAGCCTGCGTGGGAAGCTGCGTCGGCGGGCCGGTCATGGAAAAATTCCATCGTTCCCCTGTCCGGGATTATATTGCCGTATCAAGCTACGCCGGCAGCAGAGACTTTGAGATTAGGCAGCCGGAGGAAAGCGGTCTGGCAAAGCATTTTGAAGCCATAGAATGCAAAAATGAAATGCCGGAGGAGAGCCGGATCAGGGAAACCCTGCGCCAGATGGGAAAGATCCGGCCGGATGATGAACTGAACTGCGGAACCTGCGGATATGATACCTGCCGGGAAAAGGCCATTGCCATCCTCCAGGGGAAGGCGGAAATATCCATGTGCCTTCCTTTTTTGAAGGAGCGGGCAGAAAATTTTTCCGATACCATTGCAAGAAATACGCCTAATGCACTCATCGTGCTGAATGAAAAATTAGAGGTCCAGCAGGTGAACCATGCAGCCTGCGATATTCTCAATCTCCGGAGTGCTGCAGATATCCTGGGGGATCAGGTGATCCGTGTGCTGGATCCCGTGGATTTTGTAAGCGTATTGGAGGACGGAAGGGCCATCCGGGATAAGCGGGAATACCTGGCAGAATACGGAAGATACGTGGATAAAACCATCGTTTATGATAAGGAATACCATCTGCTCCTTGGGATCATGCGTGACGTGACAGAGGAGGAGACGCAGCGTGAGAGAAATGATGAGATCAGTCGTCAGACCGTTGAGATTGCAGATAAGGTTGTTGATAAACAGATGAGGATCGTTCAGGAGATCGCATCCCTGTTGGGTGAAACAGCAGCCGAAACCAAGATCGCGCTGACAAAACTGAAGGAGTCTATCAGTAATGAATAATCTGTGTGCCGACATCGGATGGAAAAGCATAAACCATGATGGTGAGCTTTTATGCGGAGATCATGTTGAGATCGTGGATCAGGGAGAAAACTCCCAGGTGATCGTACTTGCCGACGGACTGGGAAGCGGTGTGAAGGCCAGTATTCTTTCCACCCTGACCTCGAAGATCATTTCCACCATGATGGCAGAGGGAATGCGGCTGGAGGAGTGCGTCTCCACCATCGCGGCAACCCTGCCTATCTGTTCCATCAGGGAAGTGGCCTATTCCACCTTTACCATCCTGCATATCATAGAGAATGCCACGGTTGAGATCATTCAGTATGATAATCCCAAGGTGATTTTCTTAAGGGATCATGAGGAGTATGCCTATCCCATGACGGAGCTGACAATAGACGGGAAAAAGATCCTAAAGTCTGTGATTAGTCTGCAGGAGGATGACATCATGATCGCCATGAGCGACGGATGTCCCCATGCGGGGATCGGCCTTGCCTACAATTTCGGGTGGAAGGAAGAGGATATCGCGGAATTTGTAAGAAGCCTGTCAGTAGCCGGATATACGGCCAAAACCCTTGCCACCATGCTTGTGGATCAGTGCGATAAGGAATACGGTTACCGGCCCGGGGATGATGCAACAGCCTGCATTGTGAAGATGAGAAAGAGAGAACCTATGAATATCCTTTTTGGGCCTCCCCGGAACCGTGATGATGCAGACCGGATGATGTCCCTGTTTTTCGGGAAAAACGGAAAGCACATCGTCTGCGGCGGGACAACCTCCTCCATTGCAGCCAGGTATCTGGGAAAGACCGTGAAGGCAAGTCTGGATTTTCAGGCGTTGGATGTGCCTCCCATCGCGGAGATAGAAGGGGTGGATCTTGTGACCGAGGGAGTGATCACCATGAGTAAGGTGATCGAATACGCAAAGGACGCTCTGGATAAAAACGAGCTTTATGAAAAATGGAGCTTTCAGCGCGACGGTGCGTCTCTTATCTGCCGGCTGTTGTTTGAGGAGGCCACAGACATCAATTTCTTTGTGGGAAGAGCGGTGAACCCGGCGCATCAGAATCCGGATCTGCCGGTGAATTACAGCATTAAAATGAATCTGGTGCAGGAGCTTTCCGACTGTCTGCAGAAGATGGGAAAGAAGATTAAAGTCAGTTATTTTTAGGAGTATTTATGGGAGTCAGAAAATTTGATACAAAAGTCCAGCATATGAAATATAAGGTGTTAAGGGAGGTGGCGCGTCAGGCCTGGAACGATACGCTTCTTGAGAACCTCCTTGACATCCCCCGGATGATCGTTCCGGGAAAGGTTCCCACAACCCGCTGCTGCGTGTATAAGGAGCGGGCCATCCTTGGGGAGCGGATCAAGATCGCCATGGGAGGAGACAGCAATAATCCCAATGTGATCGAGGTGGTGGAGATCGCCTGTGATGAGTGTCCGGCTGCCGGTTTTGAGGTCACGGATTCCTGCCGCGGGTGCCTGGCGCACCGCTGTGAGGATGCCTGCAAGCGTGGAGCCATATCCTTCGATCACAATCATACGGCCCACATCGATAAATCCAAATGCGTTGAATGCGGTCTGTGTGCGAAGGTCTGTCCCTATTCGGCCATCATCAACAGAAAGCGCCCCTGTCAGGTGGCCTGCAAGGTGAAGGCCATCTCCATCAACGAGGACAATGCGGCAGCCATCGATAATGAGAAGTGCATTCAGTGCGGAGCCTGCGTCTATCAGTGTCCTTTCGGCGCCATTACGGATAAATCCTATATTTTGAATGTGATCGATATCATCAAAAAGAGTAAGGAGAATCAGGCCTACAAGGTCTATGCCATCGTAGCACCCTCCATATCCAGTCAGTTTTCCTATGCAAAACTGGGACAGGTGATCACAGGGCTTAAGGAGCTTGGATTCTATACCGTGATCGAAGCCGCGCTGGGGGCCGACATGGTGGCCCTGTCAGAGGCAAAGGAGCTGACGGAAAAGGGATTCTTAACCAGTTCCTGCTGCCCGGCCTTCGTACAGTACATAAAGTCGGAGTTTCCGGAGCTGCTTCCCATGGTATCCCATAACCTGTCGCCCATGGCAACCCTTGCAAAATATATCAAGTCAACCCATGAGGGGGCAAAGGTGATCTTCATCGGCCCCTGCACGGCGAAAAAGGCGGAGATGCAGAAGGAGGAGGTAAAGCCCTATGTGGATTCGGTCATTACCTTTGAGGAGCTGCAGGCCCTTTTTGACAGCCGGGATATCGATATCACCGCTCTGGAGGAGGATGTTCTGGACAACGCCTCCTATTTCGGAAGGATCTTTGCCCGCAGCGGCGGTCTTTCGGATGCTTTGGCCGAGGGGATCAGGGAGCTGGAGATTGATTTTGATCTGAAAACCATAGCCTGTGACGGAATCGAGGAATGCCGTATGGCACTCCTTCGAAAGAGTAAAAATGTCCTTGACGCCAATTTTATTGAAGGTATGGCCTGCGTCGGCGGCTGTATCGGCGGAGCCGGGTGTCTGACCCACGGCGAGAAAAACAAGGCCGAGGTGGATAAATACGGCAAAGAGGCGCTGGAGAAGACCATTAAAGGGGCTACCAGCATATTGTAAGAGGCGCCATGACATTGACAGAAAAGAGGGATTGTTTTATACTTTTTTGGGAAGACAAAGGTGCCTTGATGATAGGGGCACCTTTTTTTAAAAAATCGCAGAGCATAGAACATAGAGGAGGTTTTTATGTGCGGAATTGTAGGCTATATCGGAGATAAACAGGCAGCGCCGATCCTGTTGCAGGGACTGGCAAAGCTGGAATACAGAGGCTATGACTCGGCCGGCATCACGGTCCGGGACGGAAAGTCTCCGGCTGAGGTGGTAAAGACCATCGGAAAGCTGCACAATTTGATTGAGAAAACGGATGAAGGAAAGGCGCTGGTGGGCAAATGCGGAATCGGTCACACCAGATGGGCTACCCACGGGGCACCCAGCAAGACCAACGCCCATCCCCATGTGTCCGGGAACTGTACCAATTCCGGTTCCGGTATTGTGGAGTCCGAGGTTGTGGGCGTTCACAACGGAATCATTGAAAACTACCAGGAATTAAAGGCTAAGATGGAGCGTCATGGCTATCGTTTTTATTCCGAGACGGACACCGAGGTGCTCATTAAGCTGGTGGATTATTACTTCCATAAGTATAAGATGGGGCCCATTGACGCTTTGGCAAAAACCATCGTCAGAGTCCGGGGCTCCTATGCACTGGTTGTAATGTTTAAGGAATATCCCGACAAGATCTTTGTGGCAAGAAAAGATTCGCCCATGATCATCGGTGTGAATGAAAATGAGTCCTTTATCGCATCCGACGTGCCCGCTGTTTTGTCCCATACCAGGAACGTTTATTACATCGGCAATCTGGAGATGGCAGAGATCACCGCAGGCAATGTGACCTTCTACAACCTGGACGGCGATACCTTTGAAAAGGAAGCAACGGCCATTGAATGGGATGCTGAAGCGGCTGAAAAGGGCGGCTATGAGCACTTCATGATGAAGGAGATCCATGAGCAGCCTCAGGTTGTAAAGGATACCCTCCATAAATACATTAAGGAAACAGGGGATGGGCTGGATATTGATCTTTCGGATGTAGCCATTCCCGAAGAGGTGATACAGGACTTTTCCAATCTCTATATCGTGGCCTGCGGAAGCGCATGGCATGTGGGAATGGAAGCCCAGTATGTATTGGAAGAATTCGGCGATTATCAGGTGCGCGTGGAGCTGGCTTCGGAGTTTAGATATCGGAAAAACAGACTGCCCAAGGATTCTCTGGTGATCATCATTTCCCAGTCCGGAGAGACGGCAGATTCCCTTGCGGCACTTCGTATGGCAAAGGAGAAGGGTATTAAGACCCTTGCCATCGTCAACGTGGTAGGCTCCTCCATTGCAAGAGAGGCAGACTACTGCATGTACACACTGGGAGGCCCCGAGATTTCCGTGGCTACTACGAAGGCTTATAGCTGCCAGCTGGTTTGCATGTTTATTTTGGCTATCAAATTTGCCAATGCAAGGGGCTGCATGGATGAGTATGAGCACTATCTGAAGGAGCTTTTGACTATCCCGGAGAAGATCGAAAAGGCCCTGGAGGATAAGGAGCGCATCCAGTGGTTTGCGGCCAAGTACTCCAATGCAAAGGACATCTTCTTTATCGGAAGAGGCATTGACTATGCGGTTTGCCTGGAGGGATCTCTGAAGATGAAGGAGATCAGCTATATTCATTCCGAGGCCTATGCGGCAGGAGAGATGAAGCACGGAACCATTTCTCTCATTGAGGATGGAACCCTTGTGATCGGTGCTTTGACACAGACCGATCTGTATGAAAAAACCTTATCGAATATGATGGAATGCAAGAGCCGCGGCGCTTATCTGATGGGGATCACGGCTTATGGGAAATATGACGTAGAGGATTCAGTGAACTTTGCAGTCTATGTACCTACCGTGGATGAGCACTTTATCGGATCTCTTGCGATCATCCCGCTTCAGCTTTTGGGATATTATCTGAGCGTATCCAAAGGTTTGGATGTGGATAAGCCCAGAAATCTTGCAAAGAGCGTAACGGTGGAATAAAAAGTGAAGATCCTGTGTTTTGGCCTGCGTTTTACTTGACAGAATGCAAATATTGTGCTTTTATTGTGTGATTGGCAGTGAGGGGTAAATGTATAGTAAGCGATATCATTTAAAGTGCAAGAAATTGCAGGTGTGAACACAGGAGGCAGAAATGAAAAGAAACAATCGTATTGTTGCAATGATCATGGCTGGTCTTATGACCGGAGCTTTGATGACAGGATGTGGCAACCAGGCAGAAGATCCTGCAGCCACCCAGCCTGAGACCACTCAGGAAACTGAGACTACAGAAGCTGAAACGGAAGCAGTTGAGGAAACAGGGACTGAAGCTGAGGCTGAGGAGCCTAAGGAAGAGAGTACCCAGCTTGCAAATCCCTGGAGAGAGTGTACTGCAGAGGAGGCAAAGGAAGCTTGCCCTCGTTTGTTCAAGGCTCCCGACGATGCTATGGTAAATGGTTGGACCATGATGGATGTTGATAGTGAAGACGGTATCCCCGGACCCATCGTACAGCTAGACTTCCGCAGCGAAGGGAAGTCATTCACCGCAAGAGCACAGTATGGTGCAGGCGAGAATGACAACATCGATGGCATGAACTATGACTGGACCGTATCTGATGAAGTAACCCTGGCAAACTGGGGCGAAGGTAATATGAAGGGCGTATATAACCGTTATGTAGGTGACAGCGGCATGGTTGACCTTCTTACCTGGTATGACTATGAGATCGGTATTGCTTACTCTGTATCCGTTGAAGCAGACGATCTGGACGGCTTCGATCTGGAGGCCATTGCAGAGCAGATGTATGATGCATCCAACGAGCCTTTGGCCGACGCTCCTGATGAGGAAGCTGCAGCAGATAACCCGGTAGCAGCTTACGCAGGACAGTATTACATCGGAAAAGGAAATCTGAGCATTTCTCCCGAAGGTGCTGACGGCGCCCTGATCCAGGTTTGGTGGGGAAGCAGCGCAGCTGAGCACAGTGAGTGGGTGATGCATGGTACCTTTGATGAGAGCACCAAGACCATTACCTACAGCGATTGCGAGAAGCATGACATCACTCTGAATGAGAACAGCGAAGTTGAAAAGGACGAGACCGCATACACCAACGGTACCGGTAGCGTTAAGATTAACGATAACGGCTCCGTTATCTGGATCGATGACCAGGATCACATTGCAGATGATCTGGAGATGACTAAATAAGACATTCTTATATTGAAAACAAATCGCGGCGCGATCCCAAATGGGGTTGCGCCTTTTTCAATGACATCATCACATGTATTCAATAGCATCATTTTGATGAAAATGATGCTATTGAAGTTGACCATGATAAACAGGGCACTTATGCCGTCTGTACGCATGTAGTTTGCTGTCTTATAGCTTCATGTTCGCCGGCTTTTTCAGATCCTTTGCAGCCTCCTTTGGCTGATATTTCGGATCATTTTCTTTGGCAAAGATTACCTTGCTGGCTTATCCATATATCCATAAATATAGAGAATGTGTTTCAGGGAATGAAAAAATCCCGGAAAAAAGCTTTATAGATAGAAATAAAGGTTTGGTTTATACTTCGAATCCAATGACATAATTGGAAGCATGTTGTAAAATTGAAAGAGTAAACTGCAAATAAGAAATGGGTTTTCATTTTTTTGAGGGATTGAACAATGCAGTCATTTAGTTCTTGGTGTAAAGAGAATAATCATCAGGATCTGCTGGATGAATGGGATTATAGGAAAAATGGAAATATTAATCCGGCGGATGTTGCGTATCGTAGCAGCGAGAAGGTTTGGTGGATTG
>JAEEKV010000088.1 GCA_016282595.1 Lachnospiraceae bacterium | reverse complement strand
GATGCTAAGTCTGCAGCCATCATCGAAGTAAACTCCGAGACCGACTTTGTAGCAAAGAACGAAGTATTTACCGACTATGTAGCAGCTCTTGCTAAGCAGGTAAATGACAATGATTATGCTGATGTTGCAGCTTTCAATGCAGCAACTTCTTCCATCGATCCTTCCGCTACCGTTGAGGATCATCACAAGGCAATGGTTGCCAAGATCGGTGAGAACCTTACCATCAGACGTTTTGAGAAGGTGACCGGTGATGTGGTTGTTTCCTACATCCATATGGGCGGTAAGATCGGCGTTCTGGTAAATGCTGAGTGCGACAATGCCAATGACAATGTAAAAGAGGCTATGAAGAACGTAGCTATGCAGATTGCAGCTATGAATCCCCAGTATGTAAAGAGAGAGGATATCTCCGCTGACAGCCTGGCAAAAGAGAAAGAGATCATCACTGACAGCTCCCTGAACGATCCTGCTTCCCTTCCGAAGCCGGTTCTGAACAAGCTGATCCAGGAAGCAATCGACACAAACAAGTGGAGTGATGAGGATAAGGCAATCTATGAGGAGAAGAAGAGCAACATGAACTTCCTCTTCAACTTCCTTTCCGCTGAGGCTACCCAGGCACTTCGCGACCTGGCTATGAGCCACAAGGATGAGTTCCTTGGCGACAAGATCTTTACCGGTCTTGTGGAGGGACGTTTCTCCAAGCATCTGAAAGAGATCTGCCTGCTTGATCAGGTTTATGTTCGCGCTGAGGACAAAGAGACCGTTAAGCAGTATGTGGAGAAGGTAGCAAAAGAGAACGGCGTAAGCTTCACTCTGAAGAGCTTTGTAAGATTCGAGACCGGCGAAGGCCTTGAGAAGAAGAATGAGGACTTTGCAGCAGAGGTTGCAGCACAGCTCGGCTAAGAAAAATAAAAGCAGAAACGATCAAAGTCATAACAACAGGATCCCCGATGGTTTTCCCGTCGGGGATTTTTTTGCTAAAAGATATCTGGGATAGTAAAAGTCTACTGATTATGTCAACATAGATAAAAAGTGTATCTATTTATGCATATAATCAGGCCGGTGTAAAGGCCGGTATGAAAAAACAGAGCGAAAAACTACTAATACCAAAACAATCTACAACGCGATCTTTTCGATATAGTGGTCTTCTTCTCTGTCTTCTCCGGTTTCATTGTAGAAGACATTCAGAAGATTGTTTTTGAAGAAACCGTATTCCCTGGAACGAAGGAGCTGCATCCGATTACGGGGCCTTGAGAAGGGAACCTCGATCTGGGCAGATACTCTGCCCGGAGCAGCATCCATCAGGATGATCCGATCGGAGAGGAAGATGGCTTCGTCGATATCGTGCGTAACAAATAATACGGTCTTCTTTTTCTCGGAATCATTCTCCCAAAGCTGCAGCAACAGATCCCAAAGAGCGGTACGGTTCTTCGGATCGATGGCACCGAAGGGTTCATCCATCAGCAGGATATCCGTATCCATGGCTAGTGCTCTGGCGATAGCCACCCTTTGCTGCATTCCGCCGGAAAGCTGGCCGGGATATTTGTTTTCAAAGCCGTCCAGTCCCACCTTGCCAAGGTAGGTATGAATAGTATTTTGGATATGAGCAGATGAAGCAACGCCCCCTGCTTTGATGCAGGGGGCGTTCTTGCCTGATAGGTGGGAAGGATACGTTATTTGATATCCAACTCTATTGGTTCATCGATGGTTTCGGATACGTACTTTCCATCTTTTTTTCGCTGCTTGACACATTCTGTCAAAAGGTATTCGATCTGTCCGTTGACGGAACGGAAGTCGTCTTCTGCCCAGGCTGCGATTGCATCATAGAGCTTTGCGGAGAGTCTGAGCGGAACCTGTTTTTTTTCTGCCATCAGTACAGGCTCCCGGAATTTACGATAGGCTGGGCATCCTTGTTGCCGCACAGAACAACCAGGAGATTGGAAACCATTGCCGCCTTACGTTCCTCATCCAGGTCAACGGTCTGCTTTTCGGCAAGTCTTTCAAGGGCCATTTCCACCATTCCCACAGCGCCATCCACGATCAGCTTTCTGGCATCCACAACGGCAGCGGCCTGCTGTCTTTGCAGCATTGCGGCAGCGATCTCAGGAGCGTAGGCAAGGTAAGTGATCCTGGCATCCACGATCTCAAGGCCGGCATTTTTGACCTTGCTCTGGATCTCTTCTTTGATCCTGTTTGCCACGATCTCGGTAGAGCCGCGGAGGGAGCCGTCATCAGCTTCGCCGTCGCCTGTAGTATCTACATTGTCCGTGACATCATAGGGATAGATCTTTACAACATTTCTGACGGCCGTATCGCACTGCAGGGAAAGATATTCCTTGAAGTTATCCACGGTAAATACGGCTTTTGCGGTATCGCTGACACGCCACATAACGGCTACGGCGACCTCTACCGGATTGCCCAGTACATCATTGACTTTCTGTCTGCTATTGGAAAGAGTCATCACCTTCAGGGAGATCTTTTTGGACAGAAGCTCTGCTGCGTTTACGGATACGGTTGTGCCATCCGCGGTAACGGATGCGCCGCCGGCCTTGACATCGCCGCTCTGTCCCAGATGCGTTCCGGCAGCAGGGTTAAAAGCCGTGCAGAAGGGATTGACAAAGAAAAAGCCGTCACCCTTCAGGGTTCCCACATATTTACCGAACAAAGTCAGTACTAAAGCTTCGTTGGGCTTTAAAACCTTTAATCCGAGCGTGGGGATCCAGCCAAGAGCCAGCCATGCAATACAGAGGATAAACAACGGGATGGGGTAAGGACCGTTATGCTCCTGTGCCTGCGGGTTGGTGGCGCAATAGATCACACCGAGGACAGCCAGGAGATAGAAGAGGGTATCCAGACACAATACCAGGCCTCCGATCCTGCGTCCTTCCAATACTTTTTCGTTCATAGTTTCCGTGTTTTGATCTGCCATAAATAGCACCGCCTTTCTTTTGTGTTATGCAGAACATCTATTTGATATCAAAACGATATCACAAAGAATCTTATCTGTCAATCCTGTTTTTCAGAACCTTAGATCAGCTTGTAAAACGGACATTTTTCAGAGTCCTGTTCATTGTTGTGGAATAGGAACAGGGTCTTTGTATGATAACCCTGTTAGTTATATTGAGCCCCACCCCCGAATGTGCTATTATTGATGTGTGCATGATTGCAACCGATTTAATGTTTCATGGGTATTATGATCAGAAAGAGGATCTGTTCAAAGAAAACTTATTATCCCCGGGAGGAATACCATGTTACCTTATGAGAAGATAAAAGAGAAAAAAGCCATGGGCGGCACAGAACTTCGAGATGTCAACGCCCTGACGGAAGGCCTTACAGAGATCGCCAATGATGGGGATCTGCCCTTTGCGAAAAAACTGAAAGAGTATGTAGAGGCCATCGATTATATCAAGATGAGATCCAACCAGACCAAAAACCCCAGAGTGGTTGAAAAGGTCAAAAAATCCCTTGAAGTCATGAAGGATTTCAAGGAGTTTTTGGAGTCCGGGGAAAAAGATACGGTCTATCAACAGATTTTGGATGCAGGAAAGAAACTGAACTGCCTGACGGAAGATGAACTGGACAATGGTCTCACCCGCATCTCAAGCTTTTTGGGGCTGGACATTGATCTTCTTGCCATTGAGAAAATTCAGAAAGAATTCGATGAGAAAAAAGCAGAGCTCATCGATCCGAATCCCGATGCGCCGGTCACCGAAGCAAAGCATTTTGATCTGAAGGTCAAGATCGGAAATACCTTTGCAAATGAAAAACAGCCGGCCCATAAAAGTGTTACAAACCTTTTGGATGTGATGAAGGACGCTGAGTTCTCCCTTTCCAATCAGGTGGAAAAGATCGAAAAGCAGGAGCGGCTGAATCCGAAATTCTATTCCGACGCACAGAAGGAAAAGAATGAGGAGATCAAGCAGCTTTATAAGGATGTAAAAAAATACAAAAAGGCCATCGAGGACCTGCAAAAGGTTGGCGCTCCGGCCTACATGAATCATAACATTACGGAAAATGATAAGAAGAACGCCCTGGAAACCCTTTCCGGATTCCAAAATTTCCTGGAAGAGGGCATGACGCAGACCAATCTTTCCGTGATCCTGAAGGAAGCCGGCAAGGCAAACGAAAAACGAAACGCCAACAGGACAAAAGATCATTTTTACAAGGGTCTTGAGGCTCTCAATAATACCCTGCATCTGGGCTTTGACGGTCCCAAGGCGGAGAACGTAAAGAAGGAATACGTTGAAAAGAGGGAGAAGGAGGCAGCTGAAAAGAAAAAGATCGAGGACGCCAAAAGGGATATCAGGGATGCCGATAAATTGATCGATGCCTATAAGAGGCAACTTGACAAAAATCCCGCATCCATCGGTGATAAAAAAGAGTTTCTGACCAAGATCATGATGGCAAGGCTTCTGGTGAATTCCGGAAGAGACCAGATTTCCACATTAAAGAAACCTGTGGTACGTTTCGAGCTGGAAAACAAAGTCAAGGATATGCTGGAGCGTCCCGGACATTTCAAGGATTTTATGGAGCTTCTGGATAAAAATCCCAAGATGATGGACAAGGCTATGAAGGCTGCAGGCACGGGACACGGCGGCGGCCTTGATGATATGTTCCGTGGGTATTTAAAAACCCGTCCCGCCGGAGAGCTTCATACGGATCCTATGCTGGAGCGCTATATGCCCACAGCCAAGGAGAGGATCGAAATGCTTCAGAATCAGGCAAAGGAAATGGTAAAGAAGGATCCCATGGCAAGCATTGACAAGCAGGTGATCGAGATCGTTGCCATCCGTAATGCGGTACAGGCCCATCGGGATAAGAAATCCTCCCTGGAAGTAAAGCTCCCAACAAGAGAGGACTGGGATCTGGCAGGGCAGGTTCAGACGCTGAATGAATCAAATGAGATGAAATTTGCCATCGCAAATCACGATGCCCAGAAGCTGATCGGCAAGGGTCATGGCGGTGCCATGGTGGATCTGCTTCGGAAGGGCGCCTACGAAGACAAAGAGCCAAGTGACTTCAATCTGGGGGACAGGATTTTGTCCGAGGGCACTTTTGCTGGTCGTCAGATCCGCAATCAGAGAAAGGCTTTGGAATTGCAGGAGAAGCTGGAAAAGCTTTCCCAAAAACCGAAAGAGAATGAGGAAGCCATCTTCGAAACCATGAAGGAGTCCAGAGAGCTGATCGCCGAGAGCATCGCCCTCATCAATTATATGGAACAAAAGGACATCAAGGAGCAAAAGCAGTTTGAGAATATTCCCTGGAACAGTGTAAAGAAGATGCAGGCCCAGGTATTGGCAAGCAGCAATACGGATAGTGCTCTGTATCCGAAATCCAAGTATGATGTAAAGGACGTTACAAACAGACTTTCGCAGCTTGGAAATGCCGAGAGTGCTGAAAAATTCTATTCCGCTGTAAAAACCGACGTGACGATCGTTTTGAAAAAAGAGTTTCGGGAGAATCAGCAGGCCAGAAAAGAGTACGAGGCGTACAAGGCCGGGAAGCAGGGAAAGGGCGAGATTCAGGAAAAGGATTTCGAAAAAATGCACGAGCAGATGGATGAGATGTTCAATCAGATCAACAACATGGAGCCCCAAAAGCCGCCTGTTAAACAGCAGGTCGGCAAGATATTCTGAGGTTGAAATAAACGTACAAAAGTAAGATACAGCAGCAAGTTGCAAGGAAAGGATAAACTATGAAGGAAGAACAGGAAATCAAAGTAAATCAGCCGGTTGCAGAGGATCTGTCGGATCTGTATCATTACCAGGGAAGCATGTCTCCGGAACGGTATCAGGCCATTAGGAAGGATCTGAATATGGCAGAGCCGATCCAGCCGGATCCGAGGATGAAAGAGCATTATATGAGACTGAATCCCACGGGAAGAAGTGAAGTCTTCGGAAATGCCGGTTTTCATAATGACAGAACGCCGAATCAGGCCAATATCTTTAAGTTTTACCTGATGGCAAAGCACGATATGGATTTTGATCAGGCCAATGAGGTGCTCCCCGGTCATGAGAACTATGATAAGTTGATGACGGAATACATGAAATTTGTCAAGGATCATCCGGTAAGAGGAGAGGGTCTCAAGGATGAGAAGCGTAAGGAAAATTCCGTGGAATGGGCCAAAGTTTTTATGGACTGTGCGGAAAAGATGAAGAGCTACAAGATTCCGGACATTGATTATTCAGATCCTAAGCAGGTGAGTTCCAAGAATAAACAGTTCAGAGATCTGAAATCCGCTGCCATTGATTTCGGTCAGGAATTCAATGATATGCTGATGAAGAACGGCGATGCGGTAGAGATTAAGACAAAGCTTGGAGAGGATTATATCCAGGCCCAGACCGCGGTATGGGTGAGATCCCAGAAATTTGTGGGCGGTTTTGAAAGAGCCTACGATTACGGAGATCTGAAGCCAACGGTCACCGCGGGGGGGCTGCCCATGTATGCATCATTGATAGCTACCCACAGGGCGGATTTTGCGAAGACGGGAAATGAGTTTCGTGGCAAAACCTTTGGGGAATGCTTTAAGCTGGATATGACGCCCACAGAGCTGGCCTACGATACGCTGTACGGTGTTTGGGAGTCGGAGATCCAAACGGATAGGGAGACCTATTCCTTTCAGTCCGCTCTGGATTACTGCCGGGGAACCAACAAGGATTTTGAGAATAAACTGCTGGGCAGCCAAAAGCTGTGGAATCAGTCCAGAAACGATTTTAACGCCGCCCAGTACGACAAAGTGATCCAATTTGGGAAGCAGGTGGATATTGCAAAGAAAGAAAGCGGAGATCTGATGCAGGAGATCTTCGGCACCGGTAAGACCGGAGAAGAGATCGCAGCGCTGATGGACACGGAAAAGGGTACGAAGATCCTTGCCGAGGTCGATCAGTGCTTCCATAAGATGGAACTGGACAATCAGAACGCTTTTTACAAAAGCATCAATACCACCACCACAGAGTTGGTTAAGGTGGGGGGCAAGACGGCACAGGAGCTTTGGGGAGAAAAATATGCGAAGGTAACAGATCCCGCCAAGAAGGAAATGCTGCTGCGTGCGGAGGTGGTAAATGCCGCGATCTACGGAGACCAGCCTGTTACCGTGGATGTGCACGTGTACAGCCCCAAGCTTTCAGTCAGGAAAAATGAACCGGTTGCCGTCCGCGATACTCCGGAAAACCTGGCCAGACAAAAGGCGTTTTATGAGGAGCTGGAGGCCCTGCATAAGGAGCTGAAGGAGGCCAAGCAAAGGCTCATCGACACCCAGGATGATCCGGAGGCCAATTTTACCAGGGGCGCAGAGGCGGAAGGAAGCGAATACTACAGGAATATGACCGCTGCCCTCCAAAAGTGTATCGACCTGACGGATAAGACCAAAAGAAGCAACAATATGGAGGATCTTCGCCAGGGGCTGGAGGAATACAAAAAAGCTTCCGCAGCCTATGTGAAAGAGCGGGATGACATGTTCCACGCATGGCGGGGCTATGGCAGAGACAGACTGAAAGAAGCCAAGGATGCCGTAAAGTCTGTGCCGGATAAGTTAAAGCAGCTTGACGAGCTTTCCAAGGGATTGATCGTGAGCATTCCGCCCAATTGCCGCAAGACAGGGATGTTCCGCATCAATGAGTGCAGGGATACCTTTGAGCTTTTGTGCAAACGCTCCGGTCTTGTCAACGGATCGGCGGATATCACCCCTGAGCAGACCCTGGCAGCAAAGGAGAAGGTCCAAAATACCATTCAGCTGCGGGCAAAGCTGCAAAACAAGATCACGAGAATGTCCCAGGATGCGGTGACCACCTTTGAAAAACTGGATTATTCCATCGCCGGCGATACCATAACCCAGAAGGCACGGGATTACTATAAAGCCATTTATTCGGACCAGATCAAAAAGGCGGGACCAAAGCAGCTGCAGGAGCTGTCCCAAACCATGAACACCAAGGCGTTTAATCAGAAGTTCCATCAGGATGCAGACAAGCTTGCAGGCGATCCCCTGTTCCAAAGATGTGTAAAGGAGCAGCCGAAGAACTTTATTGCCGCCTACTATGCCAATGTAAAGCATGCCGAACAGAAGGCGCAGCAAAAAGAGCAGCAAAAAGAGAAGAAAAAAGTGCAGCAGGACCCCAAAAAGGCGGAGGAGCTTCAGAAGCAGATAATTGAGAAATACAATCAAAAGGTTGAAAAGGCCGGGGAGGTTGTAGAACTCCAGAAGTCAGATCACTATAAGGCAAGAGCAGTGGTGAAGGCGGCGGCGCTTTTGTATGCGGATACTCTGGTAAAAAAGGGGCAGCTGGAACCGGGGAAGCCGGCCTATGACCATGCCGAAAAGTCCTTAAATGATCCGGTTTTTGCCAGAGCCATGTATCAGGAAGACGGAAAAAATCTGCTCTCCGGTAAGGAGATCAAGGCGCTGGTAACGGGACCCGATGCCCAGAAGAATCTGAAGGCAGCCATGGATCATGCCAAGGTTCAGATCGCCAAGGAGAAGGAGATAGAGGCCAGAGACTTAAAAGCATCCATAAATAATGATCACACCAAGACGACGGAAGAGCTTTCCCATGAGATCCAAAATGACCATGATAAAAAATTCGGCAATCACCAAAAGCAACAGGGAATGGGAATGGGAACCGGAGGCAGGTAACGGTCTCTGTGAACATTTTATGATACCGGACGTTATTTGTGGAAATACAGTTTGATCTGTGCTATACTACACTAGATATTGTGTTCCCTTTCGTGATGCAAAAAGGATAGTTTAGTATGGCGCAGACATTCTCCGAGGTATTTCCCGGGATCGGGTTAAATCAGGAACTGCAGCTGATGATGAGCGCGGTGACAGTGGATAAGTTGGTTATGACAGAATCGCATAGCCTTCTTAAAGTTTACATAACTTGTGATTCCCTCATCGAAAAGCGGGTGATCACCCAGGTGGAGAAGGAACTGGCCCGCCAGCTGTCGGCAATGAGCGGGGGGGGAATGAAAGAGACGAAGGTGCGTTTTTTTGAGACCTATCATCTTTCCTCCCAATATGACCTGAAGACCCTGTTTGACAGATATCTGGAAAGCATCCTGTATGAGCTGAAGACCTACAGCCCCGTGATGCACGTGATGCTGAAAAATGCTACTTTGACCTTCCCGGCCCCGGGAGAGGTAACGGTGGATCTTGAGGAGTCGGCATTGTACCGCCAGAAGGAGGCGGAGCTTCTTCGGATCCTGGAAAAGATCGTATGCATCCGCTGCGGTATGCAGGCGGAGTTTACCGTGATCTATCATGAAAGGGAAACAGAACGGGAGAGCGCTGCGGAAAAGGAAGCCGTGATCCGCAGAAAGGTGGCGCTGATCTGCGCCAATGCGGATTCCGAGCACGGCGGAGATGCCGATGTGGAGGGCGCCTTAGTTCCCTGGGAAGAAGAGGGAAGCGGCGCAGAGTCAGGCGCTTTATCCGCAGAAAAACCGGAGGGGGCAAAGCCTGCCTCGGATCCCGGCAATACCGTAAAGGCAAAGGAGACTGCAGCTCCGAAAACAAGCAAGACCAGGAGCGGCGGCAGCGGCTTTTCCGGAAGCTACGGCGGCGGCAGCTATGGAAAAAAAGGCGCCCAGAGACGCAGTTTTCAGAAGCGGGGCTTTCGTAACCCCGACGATTCCGACTACGTTATGGGACACAACACCGATGGCGCGGTGGAACTCATCGAGCATCTGTCGGAAGGCGGGATCCAGTCGGTGGTTGTCAGAGGGCAGATCTGGGGCGTGAATGAGGATCTGAAGATCGGCGATTCCAAAACGCTGGTTTCTTTCTATATCACAGACTTTACGGATTCCGTAAAGGTGAAGATCTTTTGTCCCAATGAGGAATTACAACAGCTTATGAAGGACTTAAAGCCCGATGGCTTTTTCTATGTAGCCGGTCGGGCGGATTATGATGCCTTCGACCATGAGGTGACCATGATCGCCTCGGCCATTAAGAAGAGCTGTGACTGGCGGGAAAAAAGAGTGGATCGGAGCACCAACAAGAGAGTGGAGCTTCATTGTCATACCAAGTGTTCGGAAATGGACGGCGTATCCCCTGTCGGAGATATCGTGATGCGTGCCTATGAATGGGGCCATCCGGCCATTGCCATTACCGATCACGGCGGTGTGCAGGCCCTGGCGGATGTATTCCACGACACCTATGGCAAGATCCTTGGAAAAGAAAAGGATAAGGCGAAGGCGGCGGGAGTACCCTTTGACCGTCAGAAGGCATTTAAGATCATCATCGGCTGCGAGATTTATCTCGTGGACGATACAAAGGATGTGGTCATGGATTCCAAGGGACAGTCTCTTTTGGATTCCTTTGTGGTTTTTGATATCGAAACCACCGGCTTTTCCTCGGAGATCAATCATATCATTGAGATCGGCGCCGTGAAGGTAGAGGGCGGTGAGATCGTGGATCGGTTCTCGAGTTATGTAAACCCGAGAGAGCCCATTCCTTTGCGGATCCAGAACTTGACTACCATCCGTGATGATACCGTGGCAGATGCTCCTTTCATTGAAGAGGTGCTGCCGAAGTTTATGGACTTTTGCAAGGGCTCCATCCTGGTGGCACACAATGCCGGCTTTGATGTGGGCTTTATCATGGCAAATTGCGCTCGGCAGGGCCTTGTCTTTGACCATACCTGGGTGGATACTCTGGGGATCGCCAGAGCCATTATGCCCAAGCTTTCGAAGTTTACCCTGGATAACGTAGCAAAGAACTTAAAGATCAGCCTGGAAAACCACCACAGAGCGGTGGATGATGCGGAGTGTACAGCCCATATTTTCAAGGCTTTTATTCCCATGCTCCAGGCCAGGAAGGTCTATGATCTGGATATGCTCAACGAGTTTACCAGGTCCTCGGATGAAATGATCCGCAAGATGCCCACCTTCCACTGTATCGTGCTGGCGAAAAACGATACCGGAAGGCAAAATCTCTATTCCCTGATCTCGGCATCCAACCTGCGGTTTTACCACAGACGTCCCAGGATCCCCAAGACCATGCTGCAGCAGTATAGGGAAGGTCTGATCATCGGCAGCGCCTGCGAGGCAGGGGAACTGTTCAGGGCCATGGTGGAGCACAGGAGCCATGAGGAGATTGTTTCCATTGCAGGTTTTTATGACTATCTGGAGATCCAGCCCATCGGAAACAACCACTTTATGATCGAAAGTGACCGCTATGAGGATGTGCATTCCGAAGAGGATCTGCAAAAGCTCAACCTGGATATCGTAAAGCTGGGCGAGCAGCTGGGAAAACCGGTTGTGGCTACCTGTGATGTACATTTTTTGGATCCGGAGGATGAGGTTTACAGACGGATCATCATGGCGGGACAGAATTTTGACGACGCCGACAACCAGGCGCCCTTGTATCTGCGTACTACGGAAGAGATGTTGGAGGAGTTTACCTATCTGGGGATGGATAAGGCCAGAGAGGTGGTCATCACCAATCCCAACAAGATCGCCGATATGGTGGATCTGGTGGAGGCGGCCAGACCGGATAAATGCGCCCCCGTGATCCCGGATTCCGATCAGATCCTCAGAAGGATCTGTGAGCAGAGGGCCGTGGAGATCTACGGCGAAGAGCTGCCCGAGGTGGTTAGGGAGCGTATGGAAAAAGAGCTGGATTCCATCATTTCCAACGGCTTTGCCGTTATGTACATCATTGCCCAGAAGCTGGTGTGGAAGTCCGTGGAGGACGGCTATCTGGTGGGTTCGAGAGGATCGGTAGGATCTTCCTTTGTGGCGTTTTTATCGGGGATCACGGAAGTAAATTCCCTGAGCGCTCATTACCTTTGCCCCAATTGCCACTATGTGGATTTTGATTCCGAGGAGGTAAAAGCCTTTTCGGGTATGGCTGGCTGGGAAATGCCGGATAAGCTCTGTCCACATTGCGGACAGCCAATGCAAAAAGAGAGCAAACATAATCACATT
>JAEEKV010000087.1 GCA_016282595.1 Lachnospiraceae bacterium | reverse complement strand
TGCCGATATGCCAAGTGCCATAAAAAGGATCACTATGAAAATCCAGCCGAACTTGTCAAAAAACAGTGCTATCTTCTCCATCTTTCTCCTCTCTTTCTTCGGGCTTTGTTTCTGTCAGCCCGCCATCTTCTATCTCCTCTTTGTCTATTCCCGGATCGGACATATCATCTATACCGGTCCCATCGCTCGGATCATAGATACAGATCCCGTTTTCATCGTAGATGCGGATGGGATCGTTCCAATCTATAGCTCCTTCTCCTTTGCTGAAAGCATCTTCATCCTCAGGTGCTACGTACCGGATCAGTCCTTTTCCAAGGACCATGTAGTAGCCGCTTTTGAAATACTCGGGGATCTTAAGCCTTATACAGTTGGCATGAAGAAATTCATATTCATAGCCTTCAAACCATTCCATGCTCGTAAACGTCCGAACGCTCGCCTTTAAGGTAAAGTCCTGATAATATGTCCCTGTATAAAACTGGCACACGTAGTCTTTATCTTTGGTAAGCGTCTGCAAAACGCCGCCTTTTGATACGGTATTTTCTGATACGCTTATATCCCCGGCCTTATCAAAGTAGAGTCTTTCGATCCCTTCAAATCCGAAAAGTGCTGATGCTGCGCTGTTTGGATCGATATAGCTTTTGTAATCATCTTGGCTGTTTTCGCCGTAAGGGATATAAAAATGGCCTCCCTTATCTTCCTGCATTCCGGCAACTCCTATGGAATAACCGTCATCTGCAAAGCGTTCATAGATGATCCCATCCGGCACCTTTTTTTCGGAGATATAAAGGATTGCATCATCCCTTGTTACAGTTGGGATCTTATCTTCAGCTCCCTCTTCAAACCAGATATTCCTGGCATCTATGCTCTCCTTTTCCAGCTGCTTTCCGGCAAAACTGATGGTGCCTTCCGGGGCTTTGTAAAAGATGTCCGAGCCTGCCCGCTCTTTTGACAGATCCTTTCTAAGATCCCCGTAGCCTTTCTCCTTCCAGACATAGATCTTTTCTGCTTCCAGGTCATAGGTATTTGAAAACCTTGTTTCTTCTTCCTTCTCACCTGTGACCGTATAGGGAATGCTGCATCCGGTAAGAAGGGATGCCGTCAGGATCGCGGCAATGATTCTTTTTCTCATTCATAGATTCTCCTTTCCTCTCTGATCTCGTGATGGACGCCTTCAGCTTCCTTTTTGCCCTGCCAGATATAAATGCCGGATAGCATTGCTATCAGGGCAAGGATCATAAGAAGAGCCGAGGCTGCCATCTTCTTTTGGCTTTTTTCATCCTGCTTTTTTTCCACTGTTTTCTGCCGACGCTCCGGATGTCTTAAATCCTCCGGGCTCTTATAGGGCAGAACCTTTTTCTTTCCAAAGAGCATGCAAAAGACGTACTTTCCGTAAGACATATCCTGGGTGTAGTTACATCCCGCCGTGATCCCGATTGCCAAAAGGGCTGTGAATGTTAAAACGTTTATGACTCCCGGCGTATGGAAAAACCGGGGCATTGCGGTATTTGCTAGGATTCCTCCTAAAAGGCACCCGTAAAATATGATCTTTTGTCCGATGCTCTGGTGTTTTAATGCTTCGATCCCGAAAAGCGTGTCAGAATCGACTGACTCAAGGTCTAAGTTTCTTTCCATCTGCGGCATCTTTTCACCTCCTATAACATCCGGCTGATGATGGAATCTGTGCTTTTAACAAGTCCTGCGGTTACAATCGGCGTTATGGCTGCCTGCAGCGTTATGATGATGGCATTTTCGATATCCGTTGAGCCGTGTATCGCTGCTGATGTAAGGCTCGTGCAAAGCGTGCTCCCGCATTTGATGATGACCACCATCATGGCGCCTGAGATGCAAAACCCCAGAAACGTCTTAAAGTAGGTCCAAAGGCTTCGGCTGATCTCTGCTCCGCCTGCTCCCATTGCCACCGCAATCCCCGCAAAGGGCATAATGCTCAGCGGCTTTAATATCCTTTGGAAGGCTGAGCTTATGATTGAAAGTGCACTTGCCACCATCGTCAGGATCAGCGTCAGGCCTCCGATGAGAAACACCGTGCTTGTCCCAATTACTTCAAACAGTCTTGCGATCCATTCCGCCGACAGTTCAAATGCCGGAAGCTGCAAACTTTCATGTATGATCCGCTCGAGGTCTCCTGACATATGAAGCTCCATTGACGAAGCCGATCCCATACTCGCTGTGATTCCGTCTGCAAATTCGATGATGTATCCTAAGATCTCCCACAAGTGGGATGCCACAAACAGGATGATGCAGTACCTTAGCGCATCCATGAAAAACCGCTGCAGCTGCTGATCTGACGGAGTACTGATCACCGTCTTGTAGATTGCAATGAGAAAAAAACAGGTGGTGACCGGTATGGTCGCCGCGGATATGCTGTTATAAAGCGCATGCATTGTTGCATAAGGGCTTCCTCCTGCCGCTGCCTTCGGGCTTGTCGTAAAAAGCGTCATTGCCATCCTTACAAGGCCATTCCAGATGATGAACGCCGATTCAAACAGGGACATAACTGCTGCTTCCACCTTGCCACCCCCTTTACGACAGGGCGTTTACCAAAGCACTGAGTCCTAAAAGGATGCTTCCGGCGGCAATGGTGTAAAGCCCCTGGTGCTCGCCATTCTGGTCCACGTTACGAAGGGCCATGGCAAATTTGATGGCTCCGAAGACGATCATCACGGCACCGATGCTTGTTCCGATGCTGATCAAAACTCCCTTTAAGGAATCGATCGCTTTCGTATAGCCTGCGGCAGCTAAAATGCCACCCTGGATCAATGTGTTGTTCATAGGCTTTCTCCTTCCTTTCTTCTTTGGTAGAGGTTTTTGTTTCTTGCCTCTTCATGAGATATGTAGGTGATGATTTGCGATATCGGGAAAACGGATTTGAAGTTTTTTCAAAAAGATTCAGATATGCCAGAGGATTTGCTTAGGATCTGTATGAAAGATGGGATTTTGGCAAAAGAAAAAGACCCCGGATCCTGCACTTAGCAAGATCCGAGGCCCCGATCTTTGAATATTCTTTATTTTGTTATGTGCTTATAGTGTACCATTCCTACTCCAGCCCCTTCCCGACTCCCAGGGATAGGTAGACTGCCATTAATCCTTTGAAAGGATACTATATTATCCTGGCTCCGGACAGTTTTCGCTGTTCAAATTCGCTTTGCAGCTTCTTCATCAGCTCTCTATTCTGTTTGTAGGAATCATCCAGTTTCTTCCTGTCAGCTTTATAATCTGTCCCAATTGCACAAAGAGTTAACGGCGTTGGATTATACTTTATATCATTTAATGTGTATTCGCTCATATTTCCACCATCCTTTCAGTGATAAAACAATCCTACTTCACTGCATCTCGTTAAAAATCTAAGGCCTGCCATATAATAGTCTTGCGCTTTTGACTGCGCCGTCAGATCCTCAACACATTCTTTCAGTAATCTTTCCGCATCTTTATAGTCATAAGACTGTTCCTTGGATATATAGTGTATCACTCCTTGATTCGTTACCACAACCATAATGCGAACAGATTCGAAATGAAGGAAAAAACGTATATCCTCTATCGATAATGTCTGCGTCGATGGATGATTGTGTAAAACAACTATCGCACATCTCTTTGCAGACATAATAAGATGATATGAAGCAACGTCTGCACAAACATCAACCTCATGTTCATCGCCAAAGGAAATACCAATATCTTCAAGAGGATCGCTGCTATCCAATGTGCAAGTAATAGCAACTTCATTGCTGTCATTCTGGGATTGAGCTGTCATCAAAACCAATTTGGCCAGCTGATATAACACATTGTTCTCAGTTTCACTCAATCCTTTGTATTTAATCCGTGAAACCTTATCAATTGCGATATCCGTTATGAAGACTTTCTTATCCCTGTTTTTTGCCTCAAGCTTTTTATCATCCATAAAAATACCACTTTTTCCGTTACACATTTCTTTATCATATAATAGCACATTTTTAGTGCTTTTTCTACGATAATCAGGGGATTGTTTGAATAAACTAGCATTTTCAAACCTTTATCTTTGTCTCTCTCAAATACTCCTCAATCTCTTCGGCAGAGGCCTCCGTGGTAAAGAGTCTGGTGATCTTCTCATAGGAATCGCCCTTTATGATGAGGGGCTTAAAGAGGCGGATCTGCCAGTTGGTGTAATGATCGTTTTTCAAAAACCGAAGGAGATTGCAACGCTCCATATAGGTCTCATCATCGCACTCGCTTCCGTCAGGGTTGAGGCGAAACTCCTTTGCTTCGATGGGTTTATTCAACTCTACTTTCTTTTGATACCGCTCTGCGTTCTTTGCCAGGCGCTTTCTGGTCTCCTCGTCAATAAAGTGCCCTTCAGACTTTGGCGGATTTGCAGCCAGGTACTTTTCGTATTCCACTTCCATGTAACCCTTGCGGATTGCACCACCTTTTTCCCGGTATGTATCTGCGATCTTTTTGCCTCCCGGCCCGCAGTAGAGTGCTTTCTTAACGCTTTCAAGTGCCGTAATGCGCTCTTTCCTGCGCTTTGACGGATCATAGGGATGATCTTTCCGGCAAAGAAGCTTGATAAAGTCTGTCTGCTCCATACGGCATTTGGTCTGGAACATGGGATCTGCTCCCTTTACCACGATGGCGCACTCTCCGTCCTTTGTCATGGCAAAGATATCCTCAGCCGATAAAAGGCTCTTCTGCATTACATCCTCTGTCCTGCTGGAAGATCCGTTATGCCCCTTTGATTCGGAATCACTTGCCTTATGAATGGTCTGAGTTCCGAAATGCTTGGACAGATATTCGCAGCTGTCCATATCCGGAGCTCCTAAGATATCTATGATGGAACAGTTACCGATCAGGTCCTTGTCCATATCAAATTTAGGGAACTTGCGCTTTAACTGTATGAGGTTTTGTACGATGATACAGGCGGACATGTTCCTGGAACGCATGGTGGAAAGCTTCTCCACAAAGGAATCCGGGAGGGTCACATTACTAAATTCATCCATTAGGAAGGTCAGATGTACCGGCAGCGTTTCCTTAAGATCCGGATCAATCGCTGTCAGATGATACAGCTCATCAAAGAATAAAGCGTATACCATAGACGGGATCCAGTCATAATATCTCTTATCCTCGCTTGTTACGATGAAAAGTACCCGCTTTCCCGTCTTTGCATCAGGTCCGGGCTTAGAATACCCAAAACTCTCTGCAATATGGATCTCATCCTCCGACAACAGATCTACCACGCATTCAAGCTTCATATATCTGCAGTGTGCATCCAGTGATGCCACGATGGATGATGTTGTCTCCGCTGCACCGTTATAATATTTCTCGATAGCCATATACCCCGGAAAATCCGATTCCATATGCTTATCTTCCTTCCATACCTTCTGAGCCCTCCTTGCAATATCCAAAATGCCACTCGGTCTGTTTTCAATGGATCCGTCTTTTCCAGTATAGACACAGGTAGCATCTAAAAGCTTTACAAAGGTCGACCAGTTCTGCTCTTCTTTTTTATAAAAGTAATGGATCAGGTAGATGATGCTGGTTAAAAGCACCTCCGCCGACTGTTCAAAAAACTGATCGCTGTTTCCGTTATCCTCCGGAGGCGTTGTAGCTTTCATAAGGATCGCCGCAATGCTCATGATATCGGATTCATTGCGGATATAGGCAAAAGGATTAAAGCGGATGCTCATGGGCATGGCCTCTTCGGATTCCACGTTCATGACCATTACCTCATATCCGTTATCCTCCAGGTACTGGCCGCACTGCTTATAAAGCTCGCCCTTGGGATCCGTAATCACGAAATTCCCGCAAAGCTGGGATATGATGGGCCTAACCAGTCTGAAGGACTTTCCTGATCCGGGAGGCCCCACCACAAGGATATTCAGGTTTGATGTCTTGTCATTAAAGATGGAGATATACACATCTTCTGCAATCCAGTAGTTTGCCGTATTAACCCGGAGGGGATGTCCAAGATCCACATCCCCGGTTTTTACTTCAACCACATACGCTGAGTCATGGCAGGCGTACTTTCTTGAAAAGGCCTTTGCATTTCCCCACTTTGCCCGTCCGAACTCTTCCCCGGCAAAGGGATGCTCTATTTTTGTCACGTGCATGATATAGCCAAAGGTCCATACCATGCACATAACAAGGACAAAAGTGGGCGTTGCCGTGGTTACTCCGACAATGAAGTGATGCTCCATTATGATGTGCTTTTGAAAGTTATCCATAAACTCACCAATAGTGTTTCCTTCCACATATGCTGCTCCCAGCAAAAAGCCTGCGTAGATACTGATAACCAGCCCGACAAAGTAATTGATCACCGTCTCTGTCGGGCTTCTCATATGTTTTTTTACGCTCTGTGTTTTCATCCTCTCTATCTTCCCCCTCTTGAAATATTTCTGATCTGCTCCTCTTTCTTTCCCTGTTTTTCAACGGCCCGAAGGATCTCATCTCCCGTGATCACATGCTCTTTTCCATCCGAGCTTACAAGCCTGTACTGCTCATCTGAACGGATGCTGATCTTGGCATTGTCTGAATCAATCTTTACCACATCGATCCCTTCCACAAGACCGTCATCCAGTTCCAAAGACAGGATCTGTCCGCTGCTCGGCATGATCCGATCTGATGCTACTGTAAGCGTGGAATAATAGCTCTTTGCAAAGGCTTCCCGCATTTCAGCATTCTTTCTTGTATGCTCGATCTCAAGGATTGCTTCTTCTGATAATTCCTGCCCAGCAAAAGGGGCTTTCGTAAAATTTTCAGAAAGGCCCACCTTATAATCAAGAAATCCTTCCATATCCTTTGTTACCTGCAAAGGCTGGTCCATATACAGGCCTGTCTTTTTCATAAACTCCCTAAGCCGCTCGGACCACTCGCTGTTTGTGCAGTCCTTATCCGTAATCCGGATACTGAAATCCTTATCCTCGGTGTTTTCCGCCTTATAAACGGAATACACATATCCGTTTTCATCCACTTCAAAGCTCCTTTCCACGGAAATATAGGAATCCTCCCCGCACTGCTGCAGGTAATATACCTTCTTTCCTTCCGGCATCTTTCCGCTGTCACGGATGGGATACATGCATTCCGAGGGCATATATTCCCTTACGATGCCGCAGGTCTGAAGCTGCGCTTTGGCCTTTTCGGGATCATCGAAAAATGCGGTATGCTCGCCTTGCTTTAAGTAATCGGCAAAGTCCAGCACATTGTTTCTTTCCATCTTCTGCTTTGACTCCTCTAAAAGTTCATGGTTCTGCTTTTTGGCATCCTGCAAAACTTCGATGTTTTTCTCGATCTCTTCCTTGGCCACACCTTCTGCCCCTTCCAGCGCCATCTGGGCCACGGAAAGCTCCTTGTCATAATCCTTTTCCTTATCCTCTTCAGCCTTGACGCGCTTTCTCATATAGGATTTGATCTGTTCATCGTGAATCCCGAATTCCTGGGAAAGCACCGCCACCGGGATATAATCATCCTCAGGATTTAAATCCGGCATCATGCAGTAGCGAAGGTAATTCTTTCTGCAGTAATACTCAAAAGGTGAGATCATCCCCTTGCCCCTTATATCCGGATCATGAGAAATATCTACGCTTTCCTCAAACATCTCCTTGGGAAATTCCAGGATCGGAGCCGAGCCTTCGCTTGCTTCCTGGATCTTTTTCCAATCACAGCTTCCCGGCTTTTCAAGCCATTTCTTGTGACTGTATTCGTGTAAAAACTTAATGCCCGCAGCCATCTTCGAAATCAGAAAGCTGCTTCCTTTCAAAAGGTAATACACACCTTTGTATTCCATTTCCACTACCTGTGCTATTTCGTCTCCCATAGTC
>JAEEKV010000086.1 GCA_016282595.1 Lachnospiraceae bacterium | reverse complement strand
CTCTGTCATCCTCTATTGCCTTTACAGGTGCAAGCATCCTTACATGCTCCGCTTCCATCTTTTCTGCCATAACGCAGGTCTCCGATACAGATGCCATAGCCGGGTACTCATCTTCCTTTGCAGGGCCGTATCCTTTTATCCACTGATTCCATACATAGGACGGCCTGCCGCCGTCATTACAAAACTCATAGAAGGTCATGTTATCAGAAATCGAGCCATCATCCTTTAAAGTCATATAGGCAAACGCTGCTGTCTGATATTCCGAAAGATCTATGCTGCTATCATACCCAGCTGTTTTTATCAATACTGACTCCGCCGTGGAATTGGCTGCAAAGTCCCAGCAAAGAGCCGTTCTGCCCTGTTCCTTTACCTCAGTAACAAGGCCATAATCTCTCGGATCATATGATGATTCAAATTCCATCTCATCTATGCTGCAGCCTTCGGCATTGATGATCTCACCGTCAGTATCCCCGGCATTTTTGTAAAACAGCGTATCAGCCTGAATCTCTTTTCCTGTGTCCAGTTCCCAGGCTCCTCCCGGCAAAAAGCCATCTGTTTCTGCTGCATACGTTCTTACCCCGGCTAATCGAAACATAAATATCAGTATCAAAAGTATCAGTAAAATGCTCCATACCGGATTTCTTTTATTTCGTAAATACATTCTCGTCATAGTGATTCCCCCTGTCTGTAAACGTTTCCTTAACGAAAAAAAGGGCTTTCGCCCCGTTGCCGGTTTGAAAGCCCTTAGTGGTCAGTTGTCAGCTATCAGAATCTGCCTTTCAGCAGTTTCTCATATGCCTCCTTCTTTTCTTTGTCAGTGATTTTAAACGCAATCTTTTTATGCGTTTTCTTAAATGCTTTTGCTCCCACCTTGGTAAGCACCTTACTTTTGATCGTTACCTTCTTCAGCTTCTTACATCCGTAGAAGGCCTTCTTTCCGACCGTCATCACGCTGGAATAAAGCGTAAACTTTTTGAGCTTCCTGCAATTCATGAATGCCTTCGCTCCGATGTTCACAAGACCTTTACCACCATTCACTTTGGAAAGCTTTTTGCAGTTATAAAAAGCCTGATCACCGATCTTCATCACACTCTTCGGAATCGTAATCTTTTTAAGGCTGATGCAACCTTTGAATGCCTTTGCCCCGATATTCAGAAGGCCGTTATTCAATTTCACTTCGGACAGGGCTTTACAGTTTTCAAATGCACTTTCCTTAATGGTCGTCACATTTTTACCCAGAATCACTTTCTCGATCGAAGTGTTGTTTTTGAATGCTCGCGCCTCAACGACAGTTACCGGAATAACCGAATCTCCGATCCTGATACTGTCAGGGATTGTAACAACCCTGTTAACACCGACATCAGCGCGTCTGATTGTAATGGTTCCGTCTCCATTTAAGATCATTTCATATCTGATCCCGTTGATCGCGATCTCACTGCTCATGCCGTTTAAGATCTTTTCCAAAAACCTCTTTGCCTGCTCATCAGTCATACCATAATTATTGGTATAGGTTTTGGTTTCATATACCGGCTTTTCAACAATGGTCTTTTCTGTTTTCTCTTCACGTGTCTCAATCTTGATCTCTCTCACGATGGTCTCAGTCTCATTCCATACGGCGGAAAGATTCAGGATTCCATCCTGCGAAAGGGCTTCTCTTTTCACATCCTGTGCTGTGGTATATATCGTTCCGGTGCTGTCCATCCAGCCGGCAAAGGAGTAAGTTGTCACGGTATCGCCGTCCTTTTTATCTGCCCTCACAGGTATGGGAAGCGCAGTATTATCACCAAAGTGGTATTTCACATCGGACACTTCGCTGCCGCCGTTTGTCTGGAAACGGATCGTAAAGGTTGAGGGGATCCACATAGCCTTAAAGGTCACTTTTCCATCCTGTACAGATGTCAGGTTTTTGACCACTGCACCGGCCTGATAGGTGTTTACTCCGTCGCTCCAGCCGGTAAACTCATAATCCTCTTTTGCCGGTGCTTCAGGCAGTGTTACGTTCGAATCATAGGTTGCCGAAAGATCATCCACCTGGCTTCCGCCATCTGTATTAAAGCTGATGGTATAGGTATTCGCCTTCCAAGCTGCCTTCACTGTCGTATCTCCTGCAGTCTGATAGGTCCCTGTATAGGTTCCACCGGTCCATCCGGCAAAAGTATAACCGGTTCTGGTCGGCGTAGGTGCTGTAGGGCAGGGCTGACCGTAGGTGACACCGTTAGAAGCCGGAGATACCTGTCCGCCGTTTGCGTCATAGTTAATCTTATACTGATTTGCTTTCCAGGTGGCTGTTGCCGTAGAGTTGCCCACATAGGTATAGGCACCGGATCCCGAATAACCGCTCCAGATCCATCCGGTAAAGGAATAGCCTGCTCTGGACGCACTCGGCATGGCCGGGATGTTTCCTCCATATGTTACCTTATCGGAAGTCTTGGAAAGCGTTCCGCCTGCACCATTGTAATTGATGATATACTGATTGGCATTCCAGGCCGCAGTATAGGTCTTATTTGCAGTCACGCCGGCAGTAGCACTGTATCCACTCCATCCGGCAAAGGTGTAGCCTGCTCTTGCAGGAGCAGTCGCCTGACCATGAACATTTCCGTAAAGCACGGATGCGGGGCTGCAGTTTGAGCCTGATCCGCCGTTCTGGTTCCAGGTAAGAGTCATATAGACAGGATTCAATGTGATCCTTGCCACGACGCTGCTGTTTGTCGCATTATCCGTACAGCCAAGGTTTGTAAAGTTTGGACCGATGTTAAAGGTCTCAGTAGTTGCAGCTGTATAAGCCGAGGAACCGGTATATGCGGTTCCGCTTACCACGTAGTACTTTTCTCCTGCACCGGAATTGCTCTTAAGACACCCTGTTGCACTGTCATGGGTTCCCTGGAATATTTTATAATCACCGCTT
>JAEEKV010000085.1 GCA_016282595.1 Lachnospiraceae bacterium | reverse complement strand
GCATCAATGGCGGCAAAGGGCTCATCCAAAAGCAGCAGCTGGGGTTCGGGTGCCAGTGCTCTGGCAAAGGCCACTCTCTGGCGCTGACCGCCGGATAACTGATTCGGATACCGCTTTTCCATTCCCGCAAGGCCCGTCAGCTCCAACAGCTCCGTTACTCTCTTTTTAATCTGGTCCTTGGGCATTTTTTTAATCTTCAGACCATAAGCAATATTGTCATACACTGTCATATAGCGAAACAGCGCATAGTTCTGGAACACAAAACCGATGCCTCTGTCCGCCGGAGCAATGTCGTTAACACGCTCTCCGTCAATGATGATATCTCCGCTATCCGGGGTTTCCAGCCCGGCGATCATACGAAGGATGGTGGTTTTTCCGCTTCCGGAGGGACCCAGCAGAGCTACCAGGGAACCCTTTTCAATTTCAAAGCTCACATCCTTGGATGCCTGAAAATCTCCGAAGCTTTTATTGATATGTTTCAGTTCTACGTACATGATTTTTCCTCCGCTTGTTTATACGATTCCCGATTTTCCCTTTTCCCGATGCTCCAAAATGTTCCTCAGGATCAAAATGATCACCGCCAAAATCACCAAAATGGAGCTGACCGCAAAGGAAGCCACAATGGAATCCGCACTCCCTGACAGATACAAAGCGTCAATCTCAAGGGGCAGTGTAAAGGTCTTTCCTCTGGTCTTAGACAGTGCATGGACAGCGCCGAACTCTCCCAGCGCCCTTGCAAAGCAAAGGATCATTCCGTACAAAAGTGCCCACTTGATCTTGGGGAAGGTGATGTTTTTGAAAATGGAAAAGCCCTTGGCACCCATAAGCGCCGCCGCTTCCTCCTCATCCGTTCCCTCTGCATTCAGTACCGGGATCAGCTCCCTGGATACAAAGGGGAAGGTTACAAATATCGTTGCCAAAAGTACACCCGGAATGGCAAATACGATCTGGATATCCGTACCCAGGGCACTGTTGATACCATCCACAATGGGTGCCGCCCATCCCATACGGCCGAAGGTCATGATATACGCAAGACCCGCAATAACCGGGGAAATGGAAAAGGGAATATCAATGAGTGTGGAAAGCACCTGCTTCCCCTTAAAGGAAAATCTGGTAAGGGCCCAGGAAGCCACCAGTCCGAACAGGGTATTCACAAGGACTGCAGCGATGGTTGCCAGAACCGTTACCTTCAGGGCTGAGCTCACAAACTTCGTACCGAGGGACTCTATATAAAATCCAAAGCCCTTACTTAGGGAATTTACCAAAATGGAGATCAGCGGAACCACCAGCATCAATCCCACAAACAGAAAACTGACGGTGATCAGAATGATCTTTGCCGCTTTCGATTCCTCTCTTCTTGTTTTCTTTTCCATGTATCTTACTCCTGTGATAATCTATTCTGCATTGATCCTGTACAGGACGTTTGCTCCGATCCAATCCTATGCCACGTCATTGGTTCTTCTGGACTGTCTTACCTGCACGATATTGATGAACAGAAGCATCAAAAATGAAATGATCAGCATCACCAGCGCAATGGAGGTTGCACTCTCATAATCCATGTAGTTGAGCTTTTGCATGATCACATAGGATACCACCTGGGTATGCTCCTTTGCACTGTTACCGGAAATATAGATCACGCTTCCGTACTCTCCGATGCCTCTTGCAAAGGAAAGGCCAAAGCCCGTCAAAAGTGCGGGCCGAAGCTCCGGAAGCACCACCTTGAAGAAGGTGGTTTTTCTGTCTGCACCGAGAATGTAGGATGCTTCCTCGTACTGCCCATCCAGTTTTTCCAATACAGGCTGGATTGCTCTGACTACGAAAGGAATACCGATAAACACCATAGCCACGATGATTCCCAGATGGGTATAGGATACCTTGATCCCCAGGGTTCCCAGCGCCTTTCCAAACATCCCTTTGTCTGAATACAGCTTGGATAAGGTAATGCCTGCAACTGCGGTGGGAATGCAGAAGGGAAGCTCAATCAGTCCGTCCAGAAAACGTTTCCCGAAGAAATCATATCGCACCAGCACCCATGCCAGGATCACGCCGAAGACGGAATTGATCAAAGCCGCGATCAGGGATGTGGAGATACTGGTTAAAAAAGCCCACCTTACATTGTCCGAAGTAATAGTCTCCACAAATGCGGAGGGACTCATTTTAAAGGCATAAACCAAAATGGATGCCAGGGGGATCAAGATCAAAAGCGACAGCATGGCAATGGTGATCCCCAAAGTCAGACCAAAGCCGGGGATGACCCGGCCCTGCTTTTTATTTCGTTTCTTTTTTTCAGCGCTGTTTTCACTCATAGCGTTGTCTTCCTTTATTCACAGACAGCCGGGCATAATCTGCCCGGCTCTACGTCTGATTGTTTTTGGTTTACTTGTTATAGATCTCGTCGAAGATGGCGCCGTCGGTAAAGTATTTCTCGTATGCTGCGTTCCAGCCGCCGAAATCATTGATGGTGCAAAGGTTTACATTCAGATCGAACTTATCGGAGAAGCTCTTTAAGATCTCCTGGTTGGAGGGACGATAGCCATTCTCACCGATGATCTTCTGAGCTTCATCGCTGTACAGGTAATCAAGGTAAGCCTTTGCTAACTCCTGGGTACCATTCTTGTCAGCGTTCTCATCTACGATGGCAACGGAAGGCTGTGCCAGAATACTGATGGAAGGAGTTACGATCTCATACTCTTCGGGATACTCCTTCAGGGTGTTGATGGCTTCATTTTCCCATGCGATCAGCACATCTCCCTGTCCGTTCTCAACAAAGGTGGTGGTTGCTCCGCGGGCACCGGAATCCATAACGGTTACATTTCCGTAAAGCTTTGCCATAAAGTCTTTGATCTGTGCCTCATCACCGCCGAACTTCAGATCAGCAAAATGCCATGCAGCAAGGAAGTTCCACATTGCACCACCTGAGGATTTCGGATCCGGCGTGATGACTGCCACGCCTTCCTTTGTCAGATCATCCCAGTCGTTAAGGCCTTTCTCATTGCCCTTTCTTACCAGAAATACAATGGTAGAGGTGTAAGGGGAGGAATCCAGAGGAAACTCGGAAAGCCATCCTTCTTTAATTAGCCCCGCTTCTTCGATCAGGGTAATATCATGCTCCAGTGCAAGGGTAACCACATCTGCATCCGCGCCCTCAACCACGCTTCTGGCCTGTCCGCCGGAACCGCCGTGGGACTGGATCACATTGACCTTCTTTCCGGTCTCTGCTTCATAATGCTTTGCAAATGCTTCATTGTAAGCTACATATAATTCTCTGGTGGGATCATAGGATACGTTAGTCATTGTCAGTTCCTCTCCACCTGCTGCTCCGCTTCCGGCATCAGATGCTCCTGCGCCTGCAGAACCACATGCTGTTAAACCTACTGCAAGGGTTGCTGCTATGATAGCGGCTGCTAACTTTTTCGTAATGGTCTGTACGTTCTTTTTCATCTTTCTCTCCTCTTTCATCATGCAAATGCCTTTGTGTTTTTCTTTGACTGCATCCTGCACTGTTTTTGTTTCCTCATGCATGTTCTCTACGACGCCCATTCTAGCCTTCCCTGCATCTTTGTGCAAAGCATTAAACTGTAAACGTTTTCACTTGCATCTCATATTTTCCGATTTTCTTCAAAAATACACAGAAAAAAAGTGCGTATCCCATAAAAGATACGCACTATATCTTGTAGATTGCTCTGTCATTGTGTAATCGTTTTCACTTCCGCAATCCCCTTTATTTACTGAGGTCACAGTGCCCTTGTAGAGCTTCTTTGTACCAATTTCCCCAAAAGCTCCAGTTTTGAGGCCGCTCTGTGCCCTCCTTTCATCCGATCACACAAAAGTGTGATTGCCAGATATCCCATTTCTTCCTTGGGTACATGGACGCTGGAGAGCATGGGGGAGGTATATTGTGCCTCTTCGATATCATCGCAGCCGATGATGGAAGGCTCATAGCGGTAGTTTTTCTTACTTTCCAGACAGCCCAGCATGCCGATTGCCAGAATATCATTGGCACAGAATACCGCTGTGGGGCGCTCCTTCATGGTAAGAAGCTTTTTCATCAAACGTACACCCTCTGCCTTGGTATGGGCTGCCTTCAGAATGTATTCCTCCCGAAGCAAAAGACCGTGCTTTTCCATGGCCTTCTCATAGCCTGCAAACCGGGATTCTGCCTCCCGTTCTCCGGCATAGGCGATCCTGCTGTGACCCAGAGCGATCAAATGCTCCACTGCCTCCATGGCCAGCTTGCTGCCGTCGCAGGTAACCTCATCCACTGCAAAGTCAACGCTGTTTCGGTTGATGGCTACAATGTTGGGATACCGCGCTACCAGCAGCTTCAGGGCATCCTTCCGACATTTCCCGATAACCACCAGGCCATCGCTTTTTTCACTGCCCTCAGTCTGCAGACCATCGATGATCTGCTCCAGTTCCTTTTCTTTGGTTTCCTCCTCCGAAAGCCTGGGCAGATACTCTACGCCTGAGAGGATCAGATTCTGCCTGTGGATCTGTGTTTCCACATTTTTCAGAAGCTCCGTGAAGAAAGGATCTGCCGACTCCACTGCCGTATGGGTCATCAGCACCCGGATCCGGCGCATCTTCTGTGCGCCCTTTTGAGAGGATACCCGAAGGGATCTGGCTGCCTCATTGGGCACATAGTCCAGCTCCATGGCAGCTTCCCAGATCTTTTCCCGAAGTCCTTCCTTCCGGCAGCGATACTCGGGCTGGTTCAGAACCCTGGAAACTGTAGCGACGGATGCACCCGTCATCTCTGCAATTTTCTTGATGGACATCCTGATCGCCCCCTTTTAAATCTTTCGATGAGCAACCGACGAGATCTGATCCTTCGGCGGCGAGTTACGTATGCCCACGCAGTGGGCAACGAACTGTCTGAGCTAAGTACTCTAAAGAGCATAAACCACAGGATGCAGATTCGGCGGTTGCGGCGTAAATGCATGACTGCCCACGCAGCCAAAGGCGCACGTGGGCAGTCACATCACATAAACATTTTTTATTTCTTAATGAGCAAAGATTCCCCTGTCATCTCAGCCGGCTGAGGCAGATCCATGATCTGCAGGAGGGTCGGTGCGATATCGCAAAGTCTTCCGCCTTCCTTCAGGGTGTAAGCCGGATCATAGTTGTACAGGATGAAGGGTACCGGATTGGTGGTATGAGCCGTATGAGGTGCTCCGGTCTCGAAGTTCATCATCTGCTCGCAGTTTCCGTGATCTGCACAGATGAAGAGTACGCCGTCCATCTTCTTCACTGCTTCTACAGCAGCGCCTACGCACTGATCGATACGCTCTACTGCCGCGATAGCTGCTTCCAGAACGCCGGTATGGCCTACCATATCCGGATTTGCAAAGTTGATGATGATCACATCATACTCCCCGGAGGTGATCTTATCATCCAGCTTTTCGCTGACTTCGGGAGCACTCATCTCAGGCTGCAGGTCATAGGTAGCAACTGCAGGAGAATTTACAAGGATACGATCCTCTCCCTTGTTGGGCTCCTCCAAACCACCGTTGAAGAAGAAGGTTACGTGTGCATATTTCTCAGTCTCAGCAATACGAAGCTGCTTCAGACCGTTGTTTGCCAGATACTCACCGAAGGTGTTTACGATCTCTTCCTTCTTGAATGCTACATATTTATTGGGAATGGTCTCATCATAATCCTTGAAGCATACATAGCAAAGAGGCATGAAGCCGTTTGCACGCTTCAAATACTTAATGCACTTGGTATCGGAAGCATCGCCGTCCTGGGCTGCAATGTCTGCATCGGAAAAGCAGAATGCCTTGGTGATCTCTCTTGCCCTGTCGGGACGGAAGTTGAAGAAGATCACGGAGTCATTGGCTTTTACCAGGGAAAGGGGCTTGCCGCTTTCATCGGTGATAACGGTGGGAAGAACGAACTCATCCGTTACTTCCTTGTCATAGGATGCCTGCATAGCTGCGATGGGATCTGTTGCCTTCTCGCCTTCGCCCAGTACCAGGGAATCATAAGCCTTCTGGATACGATCCCAGTTGTTATCACGGTCCATTGCGTAGTAACGTCCGGAGAGGGAAGCTACCTTACCAACACCGATCTTTGCCATCTCGTCAATGAGCTCCTGGAGATATCCCTTACCGGATGCCGGAGGTGTATCTCTGCCGTCGAAGAAAGCGTGTACATATACATCCTCAAAGTTCTCTTTTTTGCAAAGCTCCAAAATTGCATACAAATGGGTGTTGTGGCTGTGAACGCCGCCGTCGGAAAGCAGACCCCATACATGCAGATCGGAACCATGCTCTTTACAGTTGTTGATGGCACGAAGCAGTTCCTCGTTCTTGAAGAAAACGCCGTCCTGAATATACTTGGTGATCAGGGTCAGATCCTGATAAATGATCCTTCCGGATCCGATGTTCATATGTCCTACCTCGGAATTACCCATCTGTCCGTCGGGAAGTCCTACTGCAAGACCGGAAGCGAAGCCCTTCTGGAAGGGGCATTCTGCCATCAGCTTATCCATTACCGGGGTCTTAGCCATTGCAATGGCGTTTGCCCTTGTCTCATCTGTCAGGCCATAGCCGTCGAGTACCATCAATACTACGGGTTTTTGTCTCATGTTCGTTCTCCTTATCTTGTAAAAATTCTATGCTCTTACAAAGCGGTTTTGCTCTGCATCATATTTATATCCGATGGCTGCCAGTTTTTCCGTGATCTGACTTGCCTCCATCATGTTAGAGGCTGCTAACTCTTCCAGATCATCAAAATTATCACGCAGCTGCGTATTTACGTAGCTAAGCAGCATTACAGGGTCCTTTGGCATCATAAGCCTTCCTCCTATACCAGACGAAATCCCTTGGCCCGAATGCAGGATGCCACCTCTGCGGTATCCGGCGTATGCAAAATCTGCACGGGAAGTCCGGACTCGCGGTCAAAGGACAGATAAATATAATCGATATTGATATTGCTCTCCTGCAAAGCCTGCAGAAGCTTGTTCAATGCTCCTACCTCG
>JAEEKV010000084.1 GCA_016282595.1 Lachnospiraceae bacterium | reverse complement strand
GCAAGACCTTTGATGATTATGAAAAAGAAATCAAAGAGGGTGCCGGAACACGCTATGCGCCGTTTCTGGTAGAACTGTTTGCTCGACCGGAAGTAAGGGAGGATCTTGTTTATCTTCTGGGCGGGGGACGCAACAGGATGTATCGGGAGCTTTATATGCTTTTGAAATAATGATATGATGTCGGACTTATCCTTTAAAAAGCTTTCCACACCGTTATCGTATTGAAACAGAGGAGTAACCTGGACACCGGGCTGCTCCTTTTCAAATATGCGAATCGCCTCAGGCAGAAAGTATATGGCCTATCTGACCATCATGGAAACCGTTATGTTGTCAGTATACCTGGAACTGAAATTCTGCCCCTGTTCTATCGCTCTCTTCATATCCTCACGCATACCGGAAAGATACGTTACGAACTGCTGACCGGCAGGGGTTAGTGCAGTACCCTTGCCGTTTCTTTTAAATATTTTAAAGCCCGGTATACAGCGGTATACAGCAAACCCTTGTTTTACCTGACATTCTGTGCGGTAAATCATACCAAGAGTAAAATATCTAAAATAAAATGTAAAATATACTTGACATGATGCTATCAGAGTGATAGTATGATGTCAGAAACAGGAACGGAAACACAGGAAACAGAAACGGAAACGAAAAACCGGGTGTCCGACCTGATCAGCGGACAGAGAAAGCCAAAAAAGAAAACACAACACAAATACAAGCAACCCTCTGGGAGAGGATGAAAGGAGTACATTATGACAGCAACGATGAACAACAAGATGTTTTGGAGAAACTACAAAAACCTTCCCACCGCAGCAAAGATCCTTTGGGCTATTTCCTTTACGGGAGCGATGATCGCCATCGCAATGATCACACTGGAATTCTTCGGAGTGATCGGAGATCATGTGAGAGTAGAAATGCTTCTTTGCAGTTTATCCCTTTGGATCAACATCTTTGTGATGAACAAGTACAGAAAAGAGATCCGCGGTGAGGGCAATGAGGAGTAAGAAGCAGGCAGGAAGCGGTAAGTTGTAAAGAACAGGAACAGGAATAGAAAGCTGGAATAAAGAGCAGCAAAAAAAGCAATAGAAAGATAACTGGTTAACATAACACACAAGTCACCGGATACAAAGCATCCGGAAACAGAGAAAGGACGGTAGTAAAATGACCTATAACAATGGAAAAATGCTTGGAGTCGGAATCGGGATCATAGCAGGATTGATCATCAGCTTCTTTGTGCTGAAAGCAATCAACAAGGATGGAAAAGTCAAGACAGAGTATGATGAGATGCAAAAGCTCATCCGGGGAAAAGCTTATATGTATGCTTTTTGGGCGGTTATAGCCTGCGAAGGACTCTTGTGCTTTTTGACAAGCGGCAGCTTCAGTCTTCCCCTTGACGGGTACACCCTTCACTTTATGGTGATCCTGGTGGGCGTGCTGGTACAGGTATCCTACTGCATCTGGAATGACGCTTATATAGGATTAAACAACAGCATGGGGCGCTTTGCGGCAGTCAGCATTATCATTTCTTTAGTAAACTTCGCCTTCGCAGGCTTCAGCATCGCAGAAGGAACCATGGTAAAGGACGGCGTATTACAGTCAACCTCCATCAACCTTTTGGTAGCGGTTCTCTTCATCGTGATCGGTTTGGAGATCCTGATTAAAAAGATCGCAGACAACGGACAGAAGGAGGACTGAGACTATGAAGAATCTGAAATTAAAAGCCGCGAGAGCGGGCATGGATCTTTCCCAGGACGACCTGGCAAAGATGGCAGGAGTCTCAAGACAGACCATCAGCGCTATTGAAAAGGGAGATTATAACCCCACTATCAACCTGTGCATCGGGATCTGTAAGATCCTCGGAAAAACGTTGGATGACCTGTTTTGGCCGGAGGAGTGAGCAATCGCTCCTCCTCTTTTTTATTTGGAAATCAGATAGCATATAGAATTTCCGAGGAAACTGTGATAAAATGCGACATGTAGTAAACTGTTTTTTGAGTGGAGGAGACTATTATGAAAAAGAAACTGGCTATGATCCTGACGGTAGCAATGATGGCAACGGCCCTTGCAGGCTGCGGCAGTAAGGGTGATGTGAACACCCACGCCGAAAAGGCAGAGGGAAGCGGCATTGAGGACGGCGTTTTCACCGTGGGCTTTGACGCAGAGTTCCCGCCTTATGGCTACATGGATGACAAGGGAGAGTATGTAGGCTTTGACCTTTCTCTGGCAGAGGAAGTTTGCAAGAGAAACGGCTGGGAGCTGAAAAAGCAACCCATCGACTGGGATGCCAAGGATATGGAATTATCCTCCGGTGCCATTGACTGCATCTGGAACGGATTTACCATCAACGGCAGAGAGGATGCCTACAGCTGGACGGTTCCCTATGTAGATAACAGCCAGGTATTTGTTGTGGCAGCAGATTCCGGTATTTCCAAGCAGAAGGATCTTGCAGAAAAGGTGGTTGCAGTACAGGCAGATTCGTCCGCACTGGCAGCCCTTGAGGATGATGCAAACAAGGAACTGAAGGAGAGCTTTGCTTCCCTGAACCAGTTCGCAGATTACAACACAGCCTTCATGGATCTTGAGGCAGGTGCCGTAGATGCCGTAGCCATGGATATCGGTGTTGCCAATTACCAGATGGCCTCCAGAGCAGAAGGCAAGTTTGTGATCCTGGATGAGTATCTTTCTTCCGAGCAGTACGGCGTGGGCTTTTTGAAGGGCAACGACGAGCTCAGGGATAAGGTACAGAAGACTCTGTATGATATGCTCCGCGACGGTACCTTTGACCGCATCGCAAGAGAGTGGGGCCTGGAAGATATGGTATGCCTCAAATAATCCTTTTTGAGAAAAACGTCGGGAGATCGGTATGAATCTGGAAACAATGGTGCTGCAGCTTGGCAGCGGAATGCTGGTGACAGTGGAGATCTTTGTACTCACATTGATCTTCTCCCTGCCCCTGGGACTTTTGGTGTCATTCGGAAGAATGTCCAAAAACAAGGTGGTTATGACCATCAGCAAGATCTATATATCCATTATGCGCGGAACACCGCTGATGCTGCAGCTTCTGGTGGTCTATTTCGGTCCCTATTATCTGTTTCGGATCAAGATCGGCACCGGATACCGTATGGTAGCCGTAATTATCGGCTTTGTCTTAAACTATGCGGCCTATTTTGCAGAGATTTACAGAAGCGGCATCGAGTCCATGCCCGTGGGCCAGTATGAGGCGGCCAGGGTACTGGGCTATTCCTCCGGGCAGACATTTTTCAGGATCATCTTTCCCCAGGTGGTAAAAAGGATCCTGCCCCCGGTCACCAACGAGGTGATCACCCTGGTGAAGGACACATCTTTGGCCTTTGCCCTTGCAGTGGCAGAGATGTTCACCATGGCAAAGCAGGTGGCAAGCGCCCAAACTACGGTGGTGCCCCTGATGGCAGCAGGGCTGTTTTACTATGTATTCAACCTGCTGGTGGCATTTTGCATGGAGCGGCTGGAAAAGAGCATGGCCTATTACAGATAAGGAAGTAAGATGAGCGATCAGGAAAAAACAATACTTTCTATTTCACATATGAAGAAATCCTTTGACGATCTGGAAGTCATCCGGGATTTTTCCCTCAAGGTAAAGCAGGGAGAGGTGGTTTCCATTATCGGGCCTTCCGGTTCAGGCAAATCCACCATCCTTCGGTGCGCATCCCTTTTGGAGCGGATGGATGACGGAGAGCTTTCCTACTTAGGAGAGTATGCAGCCAAAAGTGAAGGCGGAAAAAGCGTTTATGTGTCCAAGGCGGAGCTAAAAAGGCTCCATCGGCATTTCGGACTGGTATTTCAGAATTTCAACCTCTTTCCTCATTACAGCGTTCTGAAAAACATCACGGAACCCGTGCTGTTGCAGGGACAGCTGCATAAGGAGGAGGCTGAGGCAAAGGCCCTGGGGCTTTTGGAACGGCTGGGACTTAAGGATAAGGCAGACGCCTATCCCTTCCAGCTTTCCGGCGGTCAGCAGCAGAGGGTATCCATTGCAAGGGCCCTGGCACTTTCCCCGGAGATCCTGTTTTTCGATGAGCCCACATCGGCACTGGATCCGGAGCTTACCGGAGAGGTTTTGAAGGTAATCCGTTCCCTTGCGGATGAAAAGATGACTATGGTCATTGTCACCCACGAGATGCTCTTTGCAAAGGAGCTGTCAGACCGCATCATTTTTATGGAAAAAGGCGTCGTGGCGGCTGAAGGGACGCCGGAGGAGGTCTTTTCCACCGATAATGCCCGGGTGAGGGAGTTTATCGGAAAGGTATCGACACTTTAGTTTACATAATATATATCAGGAGGTAAGAAACAATGAGTAACGACAGGTATGTAAGTCCTTTATCGGAGAGGTATGCGAGCAATGAGATGCAGTATATCTTTTCGCCGGATATGAAATTCAGAACCTGGAGAAAGCTTTGGATTGCTTTGGCAGAGACAGAGATGGAGCTGGGGCTTTCCAAGGACGGCAAGCCGGTCATCACACAGGAGATGATCGATGAGCTCAAAAGCCACGCAGAGGATATCAACTACGATGTGGCAAAGGCGCGGGAAAAGGAAGTACGCCATGACGTAATGAGCCATGTTTACGCCTACGGCAAGCAGTGCCCGAAGGCAGCCGGGATCATTCATCTGGGAGCGACCTCCTGCTACGTGGGAGACAATACGGATATCATCGTGATGAAAAAGGCTCTGGATCTGGTAAGAAAGAAGCTGGTGAGCCTCATCGATGAGCTTTCCCGCTTTGCGGAAGCGCAAAAGAGCGTTCCGACGTTGGCGTTCACGCACTTTCAGCCGGCGCAGCCTACCACAGTGGGCAAGCGTGCCACCCTTTGGATCAACGAATTTTTGATGGATCTGGAGGATCTGGAGTATGTATCCGGCACTTTGAAGCTGCTTGGCTCCAAGGGAACCACAGGTACACAGGCTTCCTTTAAGGAGCTCTTTAATGATGATGATTCCGTTATCGATCGGATCGATCCCATGATCGCAGCCAAGATGGGATTTGAAGCCTGCTATCCGGTATCCGGACAGACCTATTCGAGAAAGGTGGATACCCGAGTGGTCAATGTGCTGGCAGGGATCGCAGCCTCCGCACACAAGATGAGCAACGATATCAGACTCCTTCAGCATCTGAAGGAAGTAGAGGAGCCCTTTGAGAAGAACCAGATCGGATCCTCCGCCATGGCTTATAAGAGAAATCCCATGAGAAGTGAGAGGATCGCTTCCCTGGCAAGATATGTGATGGTAGATGCGCTGAATCCGGCCATCACCTCCGCAACCCAGTGGTTTGAAAGAACCCTGGATGACTCGGCCAACAAGCGCCTTTCCATTCCGGAGGGTTTCCTTGCAACCGACGGTATCCTGGATCTTTGCCTGAATGTTACCTCCGGCCTTGTGGTCAATGAAAAGGTGATCGCAAAGCACCTGATGAGCGAGCTGCCCTTCATGGCAACGGAAAACATCATGATGAATGCGGTAAAGAAGGGTGACAGCAGGCAGGAGATGCATGAGGAGATCAGAAAGCTGTCCATGCAGGCCGGCGAGCATGTAAAGAAGGACGGCGGTGACAACAATCTGTTAGAGCTCATTGCTTCCGACGACAGATTCGGCCTTACCTTAGAGGAACTGGAGAAGACCATGGAGCCTTCCCTGTATGTGGGCCGTGCGCCGAAGCAGGTGGATAAATACTTAAAGGAAGTAGTTTATCCTGCGCTTAGCGAGAGAGAAGAGCTTCGGGGCGTTACAGCCGAGATCAATGTCTGAATATTCGGATCCGGCGGGGCAAAATACGATGTCTGAAGAAAGGCGCCGACGTGCAGAAATGTAAAAACAGAAAGAAAAACGGCTTCCCGTCGGAAGCCGCTTTTCTTTTTCTTATGAGGGATTCATGAAAAAATATAAAGAGTTGAAACACTTTCGAAAGAAAAGTTGAGGGGTCTTTTCCTTCGATGATGTAATGGTAAACAGAAATTGTGTTCATTTTGTGTTTAAGTGGTGAATAAACTATAAAGTACTATTAAGAAATGACTAACAAATCACTAACAAATTCTATCTTTGGCACTGACAGTCATATTTGACACAAATTCGGATTTGTGTGTACAATAAGAACGGCGTTATCATTTTGAAAAATAAGCCGTTTTCGGCGATTGGGGAGGCTGGAAGAGAGCATGACGGATCAGCTTTTTTGGATCCACAGGGATATGATCTATCAAAAGGGATTGGACCTGGGGTTTTCAGTGTTTTCACCCGGACATATCATCTGGCTGTTGACCATTGCGGCCTGTGCTTTTCTCACAGGCAAGGTTTACATAAAATTGGGAGAAGAGGGAAGGTCGAATCTCCGCAAGGGGATCGGCCTGAGCGTTATTCTGTTGGATGCGCTGAAGATCATTGTGATGGGACTGTTTGGCGTCAACAATATTGAGTTTTTACCCCTGCATCTTTGCAGCGTAGGAGGTCTGGCGACTCTGGTCTATGCCATGTGGCCCGGAAAATGGAAGCTGGATCAGCTTTTCGGCTATGCCTTTTTCCCGGCAGCCATCCTGGCGATCATTTTTCCCAGTGCGAATATGTATCCCTGGTGGAATTTCTATTGTATCCATATTTTTCTATATCATGCGCTTATCATAGTGTATTTTGTTATGCTGTATCAGAGCGGTGAGTTTCGGCCATCCTATGGAGGGCTTTGGATCAGTTTTCTGTTTATGGCAGTGTTTGCGGTACCCATCTACCTGATCAACGTCCGCTTCGGTGTCAACTATATGTTCATCGGTATGCGCTCGGATGTGGGACTTTTGGCCTCCCTGTGGGACAAGGTGGCAGAGCCCTACGGAAGATTGGCCTTTACGATACTTTTGGCGGCGATGTTTCTGGTAACGATCCATGTGCTGCATATTCTGTATCTGCTCATCGGATGGATCGGCAAAAGAATAGGGAAAACCAACGGAGGAGAGGGCAATGAGTGAGGAAAAGAGCAAAGCTTTGAAAACGGGAGGTCCTGTTTCCGATCATATCTTAAGAGACATGGCAAACGGTGCCATTGTACTGGGCTCCAAGGGAAAGGTGCTGCAGGTAAATGAGTCTGCCAAACGGATCCTGGAGATCGGTGAAGACGAAACTGACACCTTTATGATCCGGATGAGTGAGGAAGAGGTCAATACGCAGTTCTATGACTGTATCTTTGCTGCCATCTATGATAAGAATGTAACGAATCACAAAAAGGTTCCTTATACAGCCCCCAGCGGACAGAAGTACTCGCTGCATGTCACCAGCTCCTTTTTTCAGCTGGATGAGGCGGATGAAAAGGAGAAGGG
>JAEEKV010000083.1 GCA_016282595.1 Lachnospiraceae bacterium | reverse complement strand
TCAGAAAGTTGATGGGCTTTACGGAAAAGGATGTGATCCCGTTCCAGGCCAGGTTGAGCATCTTACTAAGCGGATATTTGGACTCTCCCGCCACCCGCTCTTTTCTCTCATAATAAACATTGTCGGACTGATAGCCCAGGGTGGGCACAATGCCTCTGATATAGAGGTTCACTTCTTTGAAGCGGGAAAAATGCTCCACTGCACGCTGACTCATCAGTCTGAAATCCGCATGGTTATATACGGTTTTAACGCCGAAGGCCGCCATGAGCTTGTAGAATGCCTGGGCGGTGGTCCGCTTAAAGAGGGAATCCCGCTTTCTGTCATTCCGCACGCCATATACAATGTCGCAGCCTTCGTGGTATTTGTCGATCATGTCCTCCATCACGGCTACATCGTCCTGCAGGTCCGCATCGATGGAGATCAGCATATCCGAATCCTCCATGGCTGCCAGCATACCTGCGGTGAGGGCGTACTGATGCCCCACATTCCCCGCCAGCTTCAGACCTCTTACATAGGGGTGCTCCGAATAAAAGCCCTCGATGAGCTCCCAGGTCTTGTCCTTGCTGCCGTCATCCACGAACAATACGTAGCTGTCCTTTGCAATTTTGCCCTTTTCCTGAAGATCGGAAAGTACATCCCCCAGCTGTGTCACTGTAATGGGAAGCATCTCCTCTTCATTGTAGCAGGGCACCACAATCGCAAGTCTGTCCATAAGCGTTACGCTTCCTCCCAGTTGTGATAAACTGCCTGTACGTCGTCATCATCATCCAACAGATCCAGAGTTCTGTTAAACTGCTTGATATCATTCTCATCCGTGAGGGTTACATAGGTCTGCGGGATCATAGTGATCTCTGCGCTTGCCATGGGGATGTTGCCCTCCTGCAGTGCATCATAAACTGCCTGGAAATCATCGGGATCCGTTACGATCTCGAAGCTGTCATCTTCCTCGGCAAAATCCTCTGCCCCTGCATCCAGTGCCATCATCATAAGATCGTCAGCCTGCATATCGCACTCTTCCTTATCAATGATGATCTGTCCCTTCTTATCAAACATGAAGGATACACAGCCCTGGGTACCGATGCTTCCGGAGCCCTTGGTAAATGCACTTCTTACATTGGCTGCGGTACGGTTTTTGTTGTCCGTCAGCGCCTCAACGATAACTGCGATACCGCTGGGACCGTAGCCTTCGTAAGTAACCTGTTCGTAGTTTACGCTGCCGCCTTCCCCTGCTGCCTTCTTAATACCACGCTCGATGGTATCGTTGGGCATGTTGTTGGCCTTTGCCTTTGCAATGACCGTAGCCAGCTTAAAGTTGTTGGCAGGGTCCGGACCGCCTTCCTTTACGGCAACGGCGATTTCACGTCCGATGATGGTAAATACCTTACCCTTAGCGGCGTCGTTCTTTTCCTTTTTGTGCTTGATGTTTGAAAATTTTGAATGTCCTGACATACTTCCTCCTTATTTCCTGTTTAGAGAATCTTCTCTTATCAATCTACTCTTTGTCTGTCTGCTGCGCATTCGGCAGCTTGGTTACCAGCACCTCCCGGATCACCCGTCCGGAGATGAGAAGGCTCTTGAAATGATAGCCTCCGTAGTCCATTTCCACCACTTCACCCTCCTTGGGGATGTGCCCTAAGTTGGCTGTCATAAGGCCGTTCAGGGTTTCGATGTCCTCCGCTTCAAACTCGATGCCCAGGCGTTTTCCCAGATCATCCAGATTGGTCAGGCCCTCGATCTCGTAGCGGTCGGTTCCCTTTTCCGTAATGGAGGTATCATCCTCATCATACTCATCCAGGATCTCTCCTACGATCTCCTCTAAGATGTCCTCCATAGCCACAAGGCCCGTGGTCTGTCCGTATTCGTCAATGACGATGACCAGATGGGTCTTGGTGGATTGCATGGCTTCAAACAGATTGTTCAGTTTTCTGGTCTCGGGGATGAAACGAACCTCCCGCACAAGACCCGGTACCGAGCGAACCAGCTTGCGGTCGCTCCGCCCTCCTGCCAGTGCCCTGCAGGCATCCTTGAAATGCACCAGTCCCACAATGTGATCCAGATTCCCTTCATAAACCGGAAACCGGGTGTTGTGTGACTGCAGCATGAAATCATAGGCCGCCTTTAAGGTCATATTGGCATCCAGCGCCACGATATTGCCTCTGTGAGTCATGATATCGCTGGCACATTTATCCGAGAAAGCAAAGATGTTATGGATCATCTCCGCTTCATTCTCCAGGACTACGCCCTGTTCATGGCCCTCGTCCACCATGGAAATGATTGCTTCTTCCGACTGGTGTTTGGGCCCCTTTCTACCAAACAAATCTCCACCTCTTTCTTATTTCTATCAGAAAGCACACAAATCTAAGTATAGCATTTTCCCTGAAACTCGTCAATTCACGTAAACTCTCGGGATTCTGGGACCCAGAGCACAGGCCAGCTCGTAGTTGAAACGCCCGCTGAGATCTCCCAGCATCTCCATGGTGATCTCCTGATCTCCATCCTTGCCGATGAGGGTCACCTCATCTCCGTTTGCAACACCTTCAATGTCCGTTACATCCACCATGAACTGGTCCATGCACACCCTTCCCAGGATAGGAGCCTTTTGTCCACGGATCAGCACATAGCCCTTGGAGGATAGACTTCTTGGATACCCGTCTCCATAGCCCACGGGAATGGTAGCGATCCTTCTGGGACTTTCTGCTGTATAGGTACCGCCGTAGCTGACGGATCTTCCCACGGGAAGGTCCTTCACATAAACGATATGACTCTTTAAGGAAAGAAGAGGCTTCAGGGGTACAATATCCTGTCTTACCTCATCAGAGGGCCAAAGTCCGTAGAGGGTAATGCCGGCCCGCGCCAGATCCAGGTTAGCCTCAGGCATCTCAACGATGCCCGCACTATTGGAGGCGTGGAAGTAGCGGATCCCCTTGGGGTAAGCGGCTCTCACTCTGTCGCAAAAAGCGGTAAAGTCCGCAAACTGCTTTGTCACCGGACCCTTATCGGTCTCATCGGCTCTTGCAAAGTGGGTAAAGAGTCCTTCGGTTTCAACCCACTCCTCTTCTATGGCTTCTTTTACAAAGGCAAAGCCTGCATCATCGGGAAAAACACCGATACGGGACATGGCCGTATCCACCTTAATGTGAGCCAGGGCCTTCTTTCCCAGTCTTTTAGCCGTCTCGGCAAGCTCTTTTAACTGATCCTCCCGAAACAGGGCAAGGCGGATGTCATGCTTAATCATCTCCTCAAAATGCTCAGGGAATACGTATCCCAAAATCAGGATAGGCTTTTTCATCCCTGCATCCCGAAGCTCCAGGGCTTCCTCTGCGGTGGCTACTGCGTAGCCGAAGATGCAATCCTCTGACTCCAGGCGCTCTGCCATGGGTACTGCACCGTGTCCGTAGCCGTTGGTTTTGATCACGGCTATGATCTTTGTCTCTTCCTTCAGATTTTGCTTCATGGATCTGACATTGAAAAGCATTGCGTCCAGATCCACATAGGCGCAAACTCTGCTGTACTGCCTCATGTTGTCTCCTTCGACCATAAAATGGCCATTTTCTTATTCCGTCACGATCTGTGACAGTGCCGCACCGATCTGCTTTGTCAGATCTGTGGGCAGCATGGATGCTTTTCCTACGGTGCCTGCCGCCTGATCCCCCGCCATTCCGTGGAGGAATACGCCACATACCGCGGACTTAAAGGGATCCTGTTTCCGGCCCATGACCGCTGCCAGAATACCCAGCAAACTGTCTCCGCTTCCGGCTACTGCCATACCGTCATTGCCGTAGGGTGAAATGGAAAAACGTCCGTCCGGCGATGCGATAAGGGTTCCCGCATCCTTTAATACCAAAATGGTTTTATGTTCTTTTGCAAAGGCCATGGCAATGGAAAGTCTGTCCTTTGCGATCTCCTGCAAGGGGAGCTTACACAATCTGGAAAATTCGATCATATGGGGTGTCATCACCGTAGTAACGGGGAGGGACTTTATCTTCTCCCAAAGCTCCGGCTGGGCAGAAAGGATGGTAAGTACATCCGCATCCAAAACCAGCACGGGAAGCTTTGCCGCATCCCAGCTTTCCAGATCCGTAATGGCTCTGCAAAGATCATCCAGAATCTGCGCCGCATCCTCGCCGATGCCGACGCCACATCCCATGGCAATGACATCCGCAAACTCCGCTGCCCGAAGCAGCATATCCTTTTTCCCTGGAGACCTTAGATCCAAAAAGACGGTTTCCGGCACCTGGCCAAGAACCAGCTGTCTGTTTTCTTCATAGGAAAGAAGCTTCACATAGCCCGCACCTGCCGCAAAGCAGCTTCTGGTGC
>JAEEKV010000082.1 GCA_016282595.1 Lachnospiraceae bacterium | reverse complement strand
GAAGAGATGCGAAATCTTGCCAACGATACCAAGGTATCCTCTGAAAAGATCCTGGAGATCGTGGTACAGTTTGCCGAGGATCTGGAGGAGATGCAGAGCAAGATCAAGACCCAGGATGAGTCCCAGGCTGAGCAGATGAAGTTGTCTGCCAAGCTGGTGGAGGAAGTACAGAAGATCGAGCAGACCACCAAGGAATTGATGGTAAAGATTTCATTGCAGTAAATATGAGAGGATGAGAATGCGGCCTTTCGCTAAAGCACTTGGGAAGGCGGCAGGTAGAAAACATGATAGCGGTTTACATAATTATTTTGATCATAGGATTTGCGGCGCTGATCAAAGGAGCTGACTGGTTTGTGGATGGAAGCTCCAACATTGCACAGATCCTGAAGGTCCCCGGAGTCATAGTGGGACTTACCATTGTGGCTATGGGAACCAGCGCACCGGAGCTGGCAGTCAGCATTTCCGCGGCCCTTGCAGGATCCAATGAGATCGCCCTCAGTAACGTCATCGGTTCGAATATGTTCAACCTGCTGGTGGTGCTGGGCGTTTGTGCCATGATCCATAAGGTTCCTGTGGATGCGATGATCCTGAAGCGGGATTTTCCCCTTTGCCTTCTGGTTACTGTCTTTGTAGCCGTTATGGTGGGGGCAAGGACCTTTACCCAGGGACTTTTTAAGACCGCTTCCATGGCAGATGAAGTAGGAAATGCCGGAAGAATCATGGGCATCATCCTATTAGTGACTTTTGTGCTCTATTTGATCGTTTTGGTGAAAGACGCCATTCGCAATCCGGTAGAAGAGGAGAATGCAAAAAAGCCCTTCTCCGTGGCAAAAAGCCTTCTTTTGATCCTCATTGGTGTGGTGCTCATTGTAGGCGGCGGCCAGGCGGTGGTTCGCTCTGCCAAGGTGATCGCTACCTTTGCAGGCATGAGCGAGACCCTCATCGGCCTTACCATTGTAGCGGTAGGTACTTCCCTTCCGGAGCTGGTAACCAGCATTGTGGCAGCAAAAAAGGGAGAGACCGGAATGGCGGTTGGCAATGTGGTGGGCTCCAATCTGTTCAACATGATGTTGATCCTGGGGACCTCGGCGGCCATCCATCCCATCGGCGTGAATCTGGCCTCGGTTTATGATATGCTGATCCTCATCGGCATCACGGCCATCACCTATCTGTTCTGCTTTGTGGATCGTTCCGTAAAGCGCCTGGAAGGCCTGATCCTGGTAGTCATCTATGTGGGATCCGTGGTTTTCGCGGCAGTTCGGTAAAAAGGCCAGGTAAAAGAGAACAGATTTAAACTGATAAGAGAATCGGAAAACAGGAAGCTTTGGCTTTCTGTTTTTTTTCATTACAACTTTTTTGCGTTAACGCATTGACACTTTAACGCGGAAAAGGTATAGTATCAAAGACAGCAAAATTTTGGTTCAGAAAGGAATAAGACAATGGCTGTAAAAATTCTTTTGTTAGTTGTGTTCTTTTGTGTGTTCATCGGAGTGGGTATTTATTGCAGAAAGGCCTCTACCGATGTCAACGGTTTCGTACTGGGAGGTCGTAGCGTCGGTCCCTGGCTTACGGCATTTGCCTACGGAACCTCTTATTTTTCCGCTGTTATCTTTGTAGGATATGCGGGACAGTTCGGATGGAGCTTCGGTGTAGCCTCCACCTGGATCGGTTTGGGAAATGCCATGATCGGATCTTTGATGGCCTGGGCAATCCTGGGGCGCCGAACCCGTATCATGACCCAGCATCTGGAAGCAACCACCATGCCGGAATATTTCGGAAAGCGTTATGATTCCGCTAACTTTAAGGTAGTTGCCTCCGCACTGACCTTTTTATTCCTGATCCCCTATACCGCATCTTTGTTCAACGGTCTTTCCAGACTCTTCAGAATGGCCTTTGATGTGGATTACTCCGTTTGTGTTATCGTTATGGCGGTTCTGACAGCCATCTACGTAATCGTGGGCGGCTATATGGCAACGGCTATTAACGATTTCATTCAGGGTATTATCATGCTGGTGGGTATTGTAGCCGTGATCGCAGCCGTGCTTTCCAAGAACGGCGGCTTTATGGGATCCCTGGTGGCAATGTCCAAGGTAGAATCCGATGTCATGAACGGTGCTTACGTATCCTTCTTCGGACCGGATCCCTTCTATCTGGTAGTGGTTGTCCTCTTAACCAGTCTCGGTACCTGGGGACTTCCTCAGATGGTGGGCAAGTTCTACGCCATTAAAAATGAGCAATCCATTAAGATCGGAACCCTGATCTCTACGCTGTTTGCCATCGTTATCGCCGGAGGCTGCTACTTCCTCGGTGGTTTCGGACGACTTTTCACCACCCAGGAGATCGTCAGCGAGCAGGGCTTTGACTCCGTAGTTCCTACCATGCTTTCCGGACTTTCGGATGTACTCATCGCCATCGTACTGATCCTGGTACTTTCCGCCTCCATGTCAACCCTGTCCTCCCTGGTGTTGACATCCAGCTCCACTTTGACTCTGGACTTTTTGGGACAGATCAGTAAAAAGAAGATGGACGAGAAGCGGAAGATGCTGTACCTTCGAACCTTCGTGGCAGTGTTCATTGTAATCTCCGCAGTCATTGCAATTGTACAGGCCAAATCCAAGGTAACCTTTATCGCACAGCTTATGGGTATTTCCTGGGGTGCTCTTTCCGGAGCCTTCCTGGCACCTTTCCTGTACGGTCTGTATTGGAAGAAGACCTCCAAGGTTGCAGTGGGAACCAGTTTTGCCTTCAGTACCATCGTCATGATCTGTCAGCTTTGCATTTCCCTTGGCTGGATCAAGATTTCCGGCCCGGTGCTTTCCCTGATCTTTAAGAACTCCCTGTACTCCGGTGTGTTCTGTATGCTCATGGGACTGGTGCTGGTACCCATCATCAGCTTCTGCACCCAGAAGTCGGTTCCCAAGGCTACGGATCAGATGTTCAACTGCTTTGAGCGTTCTGTTTCCGTTCACGCCAAGACGGCACTTACCGACGAAAAATAAATCCGTACTTGCAATTCAGCCGCTTTCTTTTACAATGAGTATAGAAACTTAGTAAAAGGAGCGGCTGTATTATGAAGGTTTGTCTTTTCAATGATTCTTTCCCTCCCGTGATCGACGGGGTGGCAAACACTGTGATGAATTACGCCCGGATCCTGACAGAGTCAGGGAAGGCCGAGGTTTTAGTGGGAACCCCCCGTTATCCCGATGGAGTCTATGATACCTATCCCTATAAGGTAATTCCCTATCAAAGCTTTGATACCTCCGGTATCGTACACGGATACAGAGCGGGCAATCCCCTGGATATGAAGGAAGTGGATCAGTTTATCGGTTTTTCTCCCGATATCATTCACACCCATTGTCCCGTATCCTCTACGATTCTGGCCCGCCTTGTGAGAAACCAGCTGGCTTTCCACAGGGATAAAAGTGTGCCCCTGGTGTTTACCTATCATACCAAGTTCGATGTGGATATCGCCCGGGCGGTAAAGGCTAAATTTCTGCAAAAAGAAGCGGTGAAAATGCTGGTTAATAACATCTCTGCCTGTGATGAGGTGTGGGTGGTTTCCAGCGGCGCCGGAGAAAATCTGAAATCCTTAGGCTACGAAGGGTCCTACCGGGTAGTTTCCAACGGTGTGGATTTTGCCAAGGGACGGGTGGAGCCTGAAAAGGTAAAAGAGGCTACCGCAGACTATGATCTGCCGGAAGGTGTTCCGGTGTTTCTGTTCGTGGGAAGACTCATGAAATATAAGGGACTGCCCCTCATCGTAGAGGCCATGAAGAGGATGGCAGAGCAGGGAATGGACTTTCGTATGGTCTTTATCGGCGGCGGTGTGGATGCGCCGGAGCTGGCAGAGATGGCTATCTCTATGGGACTTTCCGTAGATGCGGTCAATACGGAAGGGGCAACCGGTCCTGACGTAGTGGAAAAGAAGGTGACAGGCACCCTTCCCGGAAAGGTGATCTTTACGGGAGCCATTCACAACAGAGATAGCCTGCGGGCCTGGAATACCAGGGCGGATCTGTTCCTTTTCCCTTCTACCTATGATACCAACGGCATTGTAGTCAGGGAGGCTGCAGCCTGCGGACTGGGAAGCGTTCTTATCAAGGATTCCTGTGCTGCGGAAGGTATTACCGACGGACAAAACGGCTTCCTCATTGAGGAAACCGCCGAATCCATGGCAGAGCTTCTGCTTCGGGTAGGAAAGGACATCCCCATGATGAAGCAGGTAGGACAGCACGCCATGGATGAGATCTATATTTCCTGGGAGGAGAGTGTTTATGCCGCCCATGAACGCTACGGCGAGCTTAT
>JAEEKV010000081.1 GCA_016282595.1 Lachnospiraceae bacterium | reverse complement strand
GGTCATCAGCGGCTGTATCAATCTGAGCGGTGTTTTGGAGATCAGAACGACCAAGGAGTTTGGCGAGTCCACTGTTTCCAAGGTTTTGGAAATGGTCGAAAATGCAAGCTCGAGAAAATCAAAGTCGGAAGCCTTTATCAGTCGTTTTGCAAGAGTCTATACCCCTACAGTGGTGATCGGAGCGGTATTTTTGGCGGTGCTGCCTCCGGTGATCCGGATGCTGTTTATGCATACAGATCCCCTTTGGAGCACCTGGATCTACAGGGCACTGACCTTCCTTGTCATCAGCTGTCCCTGCGCCCTTGTGATCAGCATTCCGCTGACCTTCTTTGCAGGCATCGGCGGAGCCAGCAGTCAGGGCGTTTTGGTAAAGGGTTCCAACTACCTGGAGGCCCTTTCCAAGGTGGGCTGTGTGGTATTTGATAAAACCGGAACTCTGACAAAGGGCGTGTTTAAGGTAACCGGAATCTATCCGGCAGATGAGGAAAGCAGGGACGGCATGGAAAACCTTTCCAAGACCCAGCTGGATCTTTTGCAGATGGCAGTCATGGCGGAATGTGCCAGCTCCCATCCCATTGCCAAGAGCCTGCAGGCTGCCTGGAACAGAGAGATCGACAGACGTTTTGTGGATCGCATTGAGGAGATCAGCGGTTACGGCGTTTCGGCCTATGTAGATGGCATGCATATTCTGGTGGGCAATGATAAGCTCATGCGAAAAGAGGGTATCGTGCGGAATATGCCCGGTGCCAGAAAGCAGCTTTATCCCGATGGATCCGTTGCTAAGAATTTAGAAAAGCCGGGAGCAGAGGGCAAGGAAAAGGCCGGAACCTTGGTGCATGTGGCAGAGGAAGGCCTGTACCGCGGTTATATTCTGATCTCCGATGAGATCAAGGAAACTTCTGCGAAAGCCATTAAACTGCTGAAGGACGTGGGCGTTGAAAAAACCGTAATGCTTACGGGAGATGAAGAGAGCGTGGCTGAAGAGGTAGCGGAAAAGCTGGGCATCACGGAATTTGCCGCCAAACTTTTGCCTGCGGATAAGGTGATCCGCATCGAGCGGCTTTTAAAGCTCCAGGATCCCTGGGTACGTTTGGCCTTTGTGGGAGACGGCATCAATGATGCTCCGGTATTGTCACGGGCGGATATCGGTATTGCCATGGGCGGCATGGGTTCCGATGCAGCCATTGAAGCAGCGGATGTGGTACTCATGGATGATGATCCCGTGGGAATCGCCAAAGCCATTCGGATCTCGAAAAAATGCATGCGGATCGTATATCAGAATATCTGGTTTGCATTGGGTGTGAAATTCGTTTGCCTTTTGATGGGCGCCCTGGGAATGGCAAATATGTGGCTTGCCATCTTTGCGGATGTGGGCGTCATGGTGATCGCGGTGCTCAATGCCATTCGGGCACTGAGGGCGAAGTGAAGATACGAAATATGAAAAATATTGTTAAGCGGTAAAATATAGAGTAAATAAGATAACAGATGCCGGGCAAGTTGCCCGGCATTCTTATTTTTCTGTGCTTGTATTTTTCCTGTTTTAGAAGCGGAAATCTCTCCGGTTGGAGGTACGGATCGCTTCGATGTTATCGGCAGCGATCTTTTTTACTTCCTCCTTGGGGATCTTTTCCAGTTCCTCGGTGATCATGGCATAGCCCTTTGCCTTGGTTTCCGGGGATGCATAATCCTCCAGATATTCTGCCAGGGTCATGAGTGCATTGGGGTGGCAGCAGTTTTGGATCTGTCCGGTTTTGCAAAGCTGCATGAAGCGATCTCCCGTACGTCCTGCCCGGTAGCAGGCGGTACAGAAGGAGGGGATATGGCCGTTGTCCATAAGCCAGCCCGTCACTTCATCCAGGCTCCTTTGATCGGATACGTCAAACTGCTCCGTATCATGGGGACGCTCCTTTGTGGTATAGCCTCCCACGGAGGTGCGGGACCCGCCGCTGACCTGAGAGATGCCTACCTGCAAAAGCCGTTGTCTTACAGCCTCGGTCTCTCTGGTGGAGACGATCATTCCCGTATAGGGAACTGCCAGTCTGATGCAGGCTACGATCTTGGTGAAGGTCTCATCATCAATGCCGTTGTCAAAGACATCGGGATCGATATCGTCAGCCTTTTTGACTCTGGGAACGCTGATGGTATGGGGACCCACGCCGAAAACGGCTTCCAGATGCTCCGCATGCATCAAAAGTCCTGCCAGCTCGTATTTGTACAGCTCCAGTCCGAACAAAACTCCCAGTCCCACATCATCGATGCCGCCTTCCATGGCCCGGTCCATAGCCTCGGTATGGTAAGCGTAGTTGTGCTTGGGGCCTGTGGGATGGAGGCGCTCATAGCTTTCCTTGTGATAGGTTTCCTGGAAGAGAATGTAGGTACCGATGCCTGCATCCTTCAGCTTCTTATAATTCTCCACGGTGGTAGCCGCAATGTTGACATTGACTCTGCGGATCTCCCCGTTTTTATGATGGACGCTGTAGATGGTATCGATGCATTCCAGGATGTATTCAATGGGGTTGTTGACAGGATCCTCTCCGGCCTCAATGGCAAGGCGCTTATGGCCCATATCCTGCAGTGCGATAACCTCTGCCTTTACTTCCTCCTGAGTCAGTTTCTTGCGGGGGATGTGTTTGTTCTTTAAGTGGTAAGGACAGTACAGACATCCGTTGACGCAGTAGTTGGAAAGATACAAAGGAGCGAAGATGACAATACGGTTTCCGTAAAAGGCCAGCTTGATCTCCTCAGCGATCTCATACATTCTTTCAATGCGGGAAGGCTCCTCGCAGCACAGCAGCACCAGGGCTTCTCTGTGGGTCAGGCCCTGACAGCGGCAGGTATTTCCCTCCCGGATAGGTCTTGCCTTTTCCAGGATCTCATCGATGAGGGCAAGATTGTTTTTATTCTCCTCGGCGTAGGCCAGGGTAGCTCGGATCTCCTCGTCATTGATGAAATCCTCGGCTTTGCTTGATTTCGGATCGTACATGATACTTGATTCTCCTTACTTGTTATGATCTTTATATTTCGATACCCAAAGGCGCAAGGCTTCTGGGAAGAATGCCTTTCATAGCGGCGATGGCAGTGCCGTAGTTGGTAAAGGGCACCTTTTGTACTTCGGCCATGGATCTTCGGTTTGCAATGTCCCGCTCCGTCAGCATACAGCCGCCGCATTGGATGATCAGAGCAAAAGAGGAAAGGTCCCTCGGAAAATCCTTGCCTGATGCGGTTTCAATAAGCAGACTTTTTCCGGTATGCTTTTTCAGCCAGCCCGGGATCTTTACCGTGCCGATGTCTCCACACTGTCTGTGGTGGGTACAACCCTCGGCAATGAGGATCCGGTTACCATCCTGCAGATTGTCAATGGCCCTCACCCCTTCGATGGCAGAGGTAAGGAATCCTTTGTAGCGGGCCATTAAGATGGAAAAAGAGGTGAGCGGAATATCTTGCGGAACAGCTTTTGCCACCTCGGAAAAGGCCTGACTGTCACAGACCACCAGAGCAGGCTTTTTGGTAAGTCCCTTAAGAGTTTGGGCAAGCTGGGCAGGCTGTACCACCAAAGCTGCGCCGCCTCCGTCCAGAACATCCCGGATAGCCATTTGCTGGGGCAGAATCATTCGTCCCTTGGGAGCAGATTCATCAATGGGGCACACCAGCACTACGGTATCGCCTTCTGTAAAAAGATCCTGCAGATAGGGGGGTTCCTTTGCTCCTGTTTCCTGCAATCTGCCCAGGGCCTCTTTTAATTCAAAGATCCCTTCTCCCGTCCTGGAGCTGACAGAGAGAACGGAGATGTCTTCTGATGCAGCGGGAATAATGGAATCCTGCGGATTGGAAGGAG
>JAEEKV010000080.1 GCA_016282595.1 Lachnospiraceae bacterium | reverse complement strand
TGCTGATACCTGGGCAACCTCCACCACCATTGCAGGTGCGCTCAGAAACCTTGATTATGACCTGGTTATCACCGGCCGTCAGGCGATCGATGGTGATACCGCTCAGGTTGGTCCCCAGATCGCTGAGCATCTCGGCCTGCCGGTCATTTCCTATACACAGGAACTCAAGATCGATGGCGACAAGGTGATCGTAAAGAGACAGTATGATGACCGTTATCACATTGTTGAAGCAAAAATGCCCTGCCTCGTTACCGCTCTGGCAGAGCTCAACGAGCCCCGTTACATGACCCCCGGCGGAATCTTCGATGCCTGCAAGGCAGAGATCACAACCTGGGGCAGAGCTGACCTGAAGGACGTTGATGATTCCAACCTCGGTCTGAAGGGTTCACCGACCAAGATCGCCAAGGCTTCCGACAAGGTTCGCAAGGGCGCTGGTACCAAGGTAACTCCCGATTCTCCGGAAGAGGCAGCACAGTACATTACGGATCGTTTGCTTGAGAAGCATGTGATTTAAGAGTAAAGGTGGTGAAAAAGATGAATTTAGAAGAATATAAAGGCGTATATGTCTTTGCGCAGCAGGTAGATAACGAGATCAGTGGTATTTCCTACGAATTGCTGGGCAAGGCAAAAGAACTGGCAGAGTCTTTGGATACCAAAGAAGTAACCGCAGTCCTGATCGGTTCCGATGTAGAAGCACTTGCAGACAATCTGGCTGAGTATGGTGCAGACAAGGTTATCGTTGTTGACGATCCTGAGCTGAAAGAGTATCGTACCGAGCCTTACGCACATGCACTTGCATCCGTGATCAACGAGTACAAGCCCGAGATCGTTCTGGTAGGCGCAACAGCGATCGGCCGTGACCTTGGCCCGACCGTTTCCGCAAGAGTTGCTACCGGTCTGACCGCTGACTGTACCGTACTTGAGATCGGTGATTTCCCGCTGGTAGCAATCCCCGGACAGGAGCAGAAGCATAAACAGCTTCTTATGACCCGTCCTGCATTTGGTGGCAACACCATCGCAACCATCGCTTGTCCTGATAACCGTCCGCAGATGGCAACTGTTCGTCCGGGCGTTATGCAGAAGATCGACCCGATCAAGGGCGCGAAGGCAGAAGTGATCAAATACAATCCGGGCTTTACCCCGAACAACCGCTATGTCACCATTAAAGAGGTTGTGAAGGCAGTTTCCAATACCGTTGATATCATGGACGCTAAGATCCTTGTATCCGGTGGCCGTGGCGTAGGCAGCCCGGAGAACTTCAAGATCCTTGAGGATCTGGCAGAGGTTCTCGGTGGAACCGTAAGCTGCTCTCGTGCAGTTGTAGATTCCGGCTGGAAGCCCAAGGATCTGCAGGTTGGACAGACCGGTAAAACCGTTCGTCCTAACGTATATTTCGCAATCGGTATCTCCGGTGCCATCCAGCACGTTGCAGGTATGGAAGAGAGCGATCTGATCATTGCAATCAACAAGGATGAGGATGCTCCGATCTTTGATGTAGCTGACTACGGTATCGTAGGCGATCTGAACAAGATCGTTCCTCAGCTCACCGCTGATATCAAGGCTGCAATCGCAAACAAATAAATCGCATAGAAATCTGTGAGGATTTATGGGCTGCCCCGAAACTCGGGGCAGCCCTTTTTGTATGCCACAGCCGTCGAACCGGCATCCTCTGCCTTAACGCAGAAGAAGTATATATAGACAGCGGCCGATTCGGGTGCATCCCCCGGTCGCTGTCCGCCAGATGGTGACATTCTAAGAAAACGCACTCGTGTATATATGCTTCACGGGTCGGGCCCAAATGCCATCCGGGCAATGTGGGCCCTAAATCGCACATCCATGTGCGATTTTCCCTGACAGTAAGCGCGTTTTCAAGAATCTCAGCCATCTGACGGGCTCCGCTCGCGGCCCGGAAAATGCACCTCGCAATCGTCCGCTGTTATTTTCAAATATAGATGTATCAAACTAAGTATGTAGAAAGAAAACGAGGTGCGAAAAGGATATGAAAAGTGTGTGATATTTCACATAGAAAGTCTAAAATGTGATATAGTAGAGACTGTGAGTTTTAAATATCAAAGGATGTATGATTATGAGCCGATTATATAGTTTTTCTCAAAAAAAGATGAGCAGATTTATACTGGCATTGTTGTTGCTGGGTCTTTGTATGATTCCAACCTCCGTCCGCGCCGACGAAACGGAGGATATGACTACGGCAAAAACGGGGATGAAGTATGAGATCACCATGGATACCACCAATAACAAGATCCTGGAGACCATGGATGTATCGGTAACGATTGCCAACAATGCCGAGGATTTTTCGGGGACTGTGGAGCTGTCCCTGGATAGCAGCAACGAAAAGCGTGTCTTTGAAAAACAGGTGGTTCTTCCTGCAGGAAGCAGAAAGGTGATCCTGTATCGGATCCCCCAGGTGATCCTGGAGGAGCTTAGCCCTTCGGATGACTGCACTGTTACCATCCGAAGAGGAAAAGGCAGCGTAGCACAGCAGAAGTTCGATCAGGGCGGCTACTTTTTTTCCAAGGATGAAAACACCATCGTAGTGGGAACGTTATCCGATCATCCGAATCAGCTCAGCTGGCTGGACAATGGAGGAGACTCTATCTTTATCTCCGGAGAAAGTAAGGAGCTTCGCATTCGGGAGCTGGGAGAGGATTTCACGGAGACAGAGCTTTCGGACCTTACGTTCCTGGTGATCGATGATTTTGATACTTCTGTTCTGTCCCAGGAGCAGATTGAAGCCATTCAGAACTGGGTCAACGTAGGTGGCGGCCTTTGGATCGGAACAGGTCCGAGACCGGAAACCATCTCCGGGTTTGATAAAAGCTTCATTGATGCAACGATCATCGACACAGTGCCCCAGGGCATTACCTATGCGGCTGTAGATTATGGTATGAGCTACCAGGAGGCCTACGGAAGCGGAATCAATATGGTGATGCAATCTGCCTATGGCGCGATTCTGCTTTCCAATTACGGTCTGGCAGAGCTGATGAACAGTGCAGTGGATGGAGCTGCTTTAGAAGATGGCTTTGGGAATCCAATCAATAAAACCTATTTTGCACAATCCATGCTGACTATTTTGTTCGATTATACCTCCGGAACCTTCTCCAATCGGAATAACCGGTCACCTTACAATTTCCAGGACAACATGAGTTTGCTGGAGGAAAAGATCGACCTGCATTTTGTGGGGATCAAGTTTTTGATGCTGTTGTATGTGATCCTGGTGGGACCGGTACTGTATCTGGTTCTGAAAAAGATGCAGAAAAGGGAGCAGATCTGGGTGATCCTGCCTGTGGTTTCGGCGGTGTTTGTGGGGCTGGTATTTTTGATGGGAATTCCGAACCGTGTAAACGGTCTGCAAATGAAGACTATATCCGTTTGCAATGCAGACGGCAGCGGCAACACCCATACTTATGCAAGCGGTTATCAGTCCTCCAACAAGGATTGGTCCCTGACCTTAGATCCGGATTATTACAGTGCCTGCGGATATATGAATGAATGGTATTCCGGAGGCAATCGGTTTACCATTTCGGAGAGGGGCGAGCAGGTGCAGATCACCTACAATCCGGATATGGGCTTTTCGTCGGCTTCGTTTTTGGCGCTGGGAAAGAATAAGGAAAGCGGAAGCCTGACCTTTAAGGAAGAGTTTGGAAACGGACTTTTGTGCGGCAGTATCACCAATCAAACGGGGCACGATCTTTACTATGTGTTCGTTATGAAGAACGGCACCGGGATCCTGTACCGGAATGTGAAAAACGGAGCCACCATCAGCAGCGATGATCTGACGCATATCGAAGAAAAGGATTTTGTTGCGGACTCAGCGGATGCCCTCAGAAGCTACGCAAGTGATTATAACTACAAGGATAAATTTGAGCAGTCCAGACATGTTGCAGCCCTTGTGGTGGGCTGTGATGACAGATGGCAAAGAGGCGGCCAGACCCTGATACTGGGCGTGACGGATGACGGAACAAGCCTTACAGCACAGTCAGCAGGCGGCATCAATTACACCTGTCTGGTAGGAACGGAAGCGGGAACGAACTAAGATAAAGGAGCATGGAACATGCTGTATGTAGATAAACTGTACAAAAGCTACGGAAAACATATGGCCGTCAAAGGCCTGTCCCTTCATGTACCCAAGGGAGATCTGTTTGGGTTTGTGGGACCTAACGGCGCCGGAAAAACCACCACCATCCGCATTATCTGCGGCCTTTTGCAGGCGGACAGCGGTCGGGTGGTCATCGACGGTAAGGAAATGAAAACAGATCCTATGGGGATCAAGAGAAGCATCGGCTATGTGCCGGATTTCTTTGGTGTGTATGACAATTTCAAGGTGTCGGAGTACATGCAATTTTATGGCTCCCTGTACGGCATCAGTCAGAAGGATTGCGAACGACTGACTACGGATCTTTTGCAGATCGTCAATCTCTCCGATAAGCGGGAGGAATATGTGGATTCCCTTTCCAGAGGTATGAAGCAAAGGCTTTGCGTGGCAAGGGCACTTTTGCATGATCCTGCGCTTTTGATCCTGGATGAGCCCTCTTCGGGTCTGGATCCCAGGGCCAGAGTGGAGATGAAGGAGCTTTTGATGAACCTGCGGGATATGGGAAAGACTATTATCATCAGTTCCCACATTCTTTCGGAGCTTTCCCAGATGTGTACGGCCATCGGTATCATGGATCAGGGCAATCTGGTGGCAGTAGGCAAGATCGAGGATCTTCTGCAAACCGGAAAAGAGCTGGAGACCGTGGTATTGGAGCTTTCCAAGGAAAATATGGAGCATGCTACCCTGATCCTGCAGCAGATGACTGAGATCACGGTAAAGAGCATCATGGAGAACAGGATCGAAATCACCTTCCCGGGAGATGAGGCGAAGATGAACCAGTATCTTATGGAAATGATGAAGCAGGGCGTGATCCTCAGTGGCTTTTACAGGCAGAAAGAGGATCTGGAAACGAAGTTTATGCAGCTGACAGGAGCTATAGAAGAATGAAAAAGAGAAGAAACCCCATTACCATCAAGGATCTGATGATCACATCCAGGAGTATGAAGTTCTCCTGGGGTCTATTTGCCTATGAAGCAATTTTGATGATCGTATTCTTGATCGCGCTGAATATCATTACTATAAATGGCCGCTATAGCAGCGGGGGAAATGCCCAGATGTTTTCCCGGTTTGTGGCTATGTTTCCTTCGGTTTCCATTGCAGAGCTTGTGATGGTAGCACTTGTGATCCCGGTATTGACGGCTTCTTCCATCTCAGGAGAGAAAGAAAGGCAGACCTTTGATATCCTGCTGACAACGGAAATCACCCCTTTTCGGATCATAACGGGAAAGATGGGAACGGCGGTCATCCAGATCATGATGTTCGTTGTGGTTTCCATACCCATCATGGCAATGGGCTTTACCATCGGCGGTGTTAACTGGTGGGCACTTTTGCTGTATCTGGCTCTTGCCCTGGTATTGGCTATCTTTGAGGGGGCCATCGGGATCTTTTGCTCCAGCTTCTGTAAAAAGAGCATTACGGCCATCATTATGTCCTATGTATTCCTGGCTTTCTTCTATGGCGGGACCTTCCTGCCGCTGATCGCAGGGGCGATTATGGATGCTACACTTAGTTCCAATGGACCTGTGGAGTTTTTGATCACCTTTTCGTGCCTGTGCCTTTTGTTCAACCCCATCGTTCTCTTTATTGAGTATTATACCTTTGCCCTGTCAGGGGAATCCTTTATGATGAAAGAGCTTCTGGAGGAAGGCATTGATCACTTCGACATTCTGGCGGAAAGCTATATCTGGCTGCCCCTTTCCGTGATCCTGATCCTTCTGGTAAGCTTTCTTTTCATGAAGCTTTCAGCGCGTATCATCGACCCGCTCCACGCCAAGAATGACGGGCAGAATCCCAACGTACAAAACCGTGCTGTGCAGACACAGGCTATACAGGGACAAAGCGTGATGGGCCAGGGCGGAGATTTTCAGGTTCAGAATGCACAGATTCAGAATATAGGGAATCAGAATATAGAGATTCAGAATGTGCCGAGTCAAAGTGCAGAGATTCCAAATGTACCGAATCAGAGCATGCAGGATCCCAACGCACAGTAGGAGTCATAAATGGAACAAGCAAAGAACATGATCCTTGGGCAGATCGCAAGGATCAAACACAGATTATGGGTTAAGCAGCTGTTGGAAACCGCTGCGCTGGGCCTTTTGGTCGGCGGCGGTGTGGCGGCATTGCTGGCCCTTTTTTCTGTTTTTCGCCCTGTTCCCTACCTGTATCTGTGGGAAGGAGCGATCCTGGCAGCGGGTCTTCTGGCCGGGTCTTTGGCAGGACTGTACAAGCTCCCGACAGATCGGGATGCTGCAAAGCGCATGGATTCCTTTGGATTAAAGGAGAGGATCGTCACGGCACTGGAGTTTCAGGATAGAGAGGATGCCCTTTCTGTTATGCAAAGACAGGACGCTTTCAGGGCGCTGGAGGCAAAAAAGGCGGAGATCAAGATACCGGTTTATACGAAATATAAACGTTTGGGGTTTGCGATTGTAATGATAGGTGTTGCCATGGCTATCTCCCTGATCCCTTCACCGGCAAAGAAAGAAGCCGAAAACCGGGAAAAGGCCCAGCTTTTGGTTAAAGAGACCCAAAAGGAAATCAAAAAGGCTGAGGATGCTCTGGCACAGATTTCGGAAGCAGAGCTTACGGAAGAGCAGAAGAAGCAGCTTCAGGAAATGCGGCAGCTCCTGGCAGAGAGCAAAGCCTCTCTTGGGAAGGTGAAAACCCCGGAGCAGGCAGGAAAGGAAAGTGCCAAAGCC
>JAEEKV010000079.1 GCA_016282595.1 Lachnospiraceae bacterium | reverse complement strand
GTAGTAGTTACTCCACTTCTCTCCGTAAGGATCTGTCTGACTGCCGTAGAAGGAAGGGATCCGGATCACAAAGCACTTGGAAAAGCCCGCCTTGTTCTTTACCTTTTTGAACATGCTGCGAACATTTTTGATGTGCTCATCAGGACTCATGGTAGTGTCGCAGGTGCCATCCTCATTGCGCTGCATAGCCAGGGCGTCGCTTTCTCCCTGCATCCAGACAAGATATACGTTTCCTACTTTATAGCCGGCTTTCTTTGCTGCCTTCTGCGCCGCCTTAGTACGGTCGATGATGGCCTGATAGCGCATGGAAGCCCAGCTGTAGCTTCCGGTTCCCTGCATGGCACAGGGTACGGCCAGCACCGGCGTTTTGGTCTCTTTATAGTAAGCCCTGACAAAAGCCGATACCATGGATCCGGTAGCCAGGTTTTCGTCTCCCATCATGTTGTTGATGTACTTGTCATTCTCCTGACTGCCGAAGGGCTCTGAAAACCCGGACACCTTTCCCGGCGAAGACACCGGAAGATAGGCATAGGCCGACTTTTTTTTGACGCTCGGAGCCCCCTTGGCATTGCCGTGCCCCATCATATTGCTCTGTCCCGCAAAGACGATCACATCAATCGTCTTCTTTGGCTTTGCCATTGCCTCCATCGGCATCAAAAGAGCTACCGACAATATGGCAAGCAGAAAAAGAACACACCTGCTTCTACGATCCCTCAATCTCTGAAACATGTTCATCTCCTATTCACAATCCCTGTCAAACGCGCTCTCCCCTTCCGGGCGTTCGCACGCAGCTGTCGCTTCCAAAATCGCTCAGAAGGTTTTGATCTCCAGATACCCCACCAGATTGGACTTATCAAAGTCTTCTAAGATCCCCTCAGTCGGATCAAAATAGGTGCCGTCATAGATCACCAGATAATGGCTGTAGCGTCCCATTTTTTCCATCAAAATAGCGCACTTGGGAAGCTCCACGGGCTGTCCCTGGGTATAGTGGATCACGTTTTCATGAGCCAGTCCCAGATAGTCCAGAGTATCCACCATTTTCCCCATACTGGCCTGCCAGTCTCTGCAGTGCATGATCTCACAGGCATCATCCAAAGAAACCCCTGCCAGCATTGCAATACAGGTCTGTCCGCACAGACCGTCGTTGGGCTGGGTGATGAGCTTCATGCTATCCACCTTGCGAATGGGCTTCTCCAGAGAATAGGGAGAATCGGAACCGATATATGCTTTGCGGTTGGAAATCTGAAAATGAATGTCCAGACCTGTGGTTTTTCCCTCCAGGGCACTTTTTACGGAATCATCCACGGGAATCTTGTACATGCCCTTCCCCAGCGGCACAAGGTCGCATGCAAACTCTCTTTGCTCCGTGGTGCCTTCGATATGAAGGGTTCCCTGAGTGTCACAAACCTCCCAGACATTAAAAGGAATGGAAATGAAACTGCTGCCGTCCTCTTCGGTGACAGCGCCGATGAATTGATAATACATAGCTGTAACCCCCTGTTTTCCAAACTTTATGGTCAGTATATCACAAAGCCTCCGCATACGCTATGACGCAAAGAAAGTTTTTCGTAAGATTTACAACGAGATAAACGTCTGCAGCACGGAGGTAATGATCACAAAAAAGAACACGGAAAAAGACAGCCCGATCAAAAGAACTACCCGGCTGTAAGCATCAAATAAGAGATTGCGGCGTTTGAATCTGTGATATCTGACAGACACGCTGCTGCTTTCTTTATAAAAATATTTGGTTATAAGAAATTCAATGGGATAGATACAGTAGAAAACTTCGCCGTTCATGGAATAGCTGGCAAAGCCCGCCTTCGCTTCCTTTAAGGGCACGATCTGCTCAAAAGAAGCCTTTCCGGGGCGAAAGATCAAAAACAGTAACAATGAAAGGGAGAAAAACACCACCATGAGCAGCAGTGCCAAAAAGATCAATACCAGCATTCCGATTCCGATCTGGAGCATTTCCACTCCCATCATCATCTCCACGGCGATCAAAAGAAGGGCCGCAGTGCCGACCTTCACCGGGTCGGTACCCAAAACGAGGAGCACCAACAAAAGGAGGATGACGATAACAAAGATCAGAACGGATATATGCATACTACCTCCCGTCAGCTTTCAGACGCAGGTTCCTCTTCCTTTTTCTCAGCGGTTGCCTCTTCGATGAGGGAAATGATCGTTTCAATGGGATCTTTTTGTACGCTGTTCTTCATGTTGTCAATATAGCTTTGGCGGGAAAAATACAACTCATGCACTTTTTCCGTCAGAAGAAGGGGCGTGATATCATGCTCGCTTAATACCACGGAAAAGCCCTGTGTTTCAAAGGATTTGGCGTTCAGGATCTGGTCTCCTCTGCTGCCTGCCATCAGCGGGATCAGAAGATTGGGCTTTTGCAATGCCAAAAGCTCACAGATGGCATTGGCTCCGGCACGGCTGATCACCACATCCGCTGCCGCAAAGAGATCCTTCAGCTCTGCCTTCACATACTCAAACTGCTTATAGCCGGGTTTTACCAAAAGCACGTTATCTACCTTGCCGTGACCGCAAATGTGAGCGATCTGGAAGTCCTTTAACAGCTCATCCAGTGCTTCCCGGACTGCGGAATTTACATTGGCTGCTCCCTGGGAACCGCCGATGACCAGGATCATGGGCTTGTTTTCATCAAAGCCGCAAAAATCCAAGCCTGCCTGTTTGCTTCCCTTGCGAAGCTCTGCGCGGATGGGAGTACCCGTTAATACCGCCTTATCCTCCGGAACGGTCTGCAACGTCTCAGGGAAATTGCAGCATACCTTTTCAGCGATGGGAATGCAAAGCTTGTTTGCCAGTCCCGGGGTCATATCGGATTCATGAATGATGCAGGGGATCTTCAAAGTGCCCGCTGCCCTTACCACGGGAACGGATACAAAGCCGCCCTTGGAAAAGATCACATCCGGCTGGATCTGCTTTAAGATCTTTCTGGCCTGTGCAAAGCCCTTTACAACTCTGAAGGGATCGGAAAAATTCTTCGGATCAAAATACCGTCTGAGCTTTCCGGTGGCAATCTCATAATAGGGAATGCCGTAATCTGCGATCAGTCTTTTCTCGATGCCGTCATAGGAACCGATATAATGAATCTCATAACCTAACTCACGAAGTCTGGGCAAAATTGCCAGATTCGGTGTTACATGACCGGCTGTTCCGCCGCCTGTTAATACGATCTTTTTCATACTTCCTCCGCACACAAGGGATAATTTGGCTTTTATAATGCCTGCTTTAATGCTATTGCCAGCTGATCGGGGCAGGATGTGGATTTAAACCCGCAACGTATCCCCTCAAGCTTTGCAATGGCATCCTCTGCCTTCATCCCCTCCACAAGACGGGAAACGCCCTGTGTATTCCCATTGCAGCCATTGGTGAACTGACAGCTTTTGATGATGCCGTCTTCCACGGTAACCTGGATCCGGGTGCTGCAAACCCCTTTCGGTGTATAATCAATAGTCATGTGAATTTTGCCTCTTTTGTTTTTAGCTGATCTTTCCGTTTCCGTCCCTGTATTTTTGCAGGATGGCCTGAATCCTGTCACTGGGATTTAAAAGATCGGAAATGGATGCATCATGGTTTAAGGTATCAATGATGTAAGCAATGTACTTACTCATATCGCAGTCAATATAGTACTCTCTGGAAAGAAGCTCAGGTGTCTGGTAGATCAGGTTGGTAGTCAGTACCTTGCTGATGAGGCCTTCCTCGTAAGCTGCATCAAAGCGCTCCAGGCCGCCTGTAAACAGACCGAAGGAGGCACAGATGAAGACTCTCTTTGCCTTTCTCTTTTTCAGCTCTCTTGCAACCTCCAAAACGCTCTCGCCGGAGGAGATCATATCGTCAATGACAACGCAGTCTTTTCCTTCTACACTGCTGCCCAAAAACTCGTGTGCCACAATGGGATTTCTGCCGTTAACGATCTGGGTATAATCTCTTCTCTTATAGAACATACCCATATCCAGTCCCAGCACGTTTGCCATATAGATGGCACGGCTCATACCACCCTCGTCCGGGCTGATGATCATCATATGGGCTGCATCGATGGTCAGATCATCCACATGACCCAACAGACCCTTGATGAACTGGTAGGTAGGCTGTACGGTTTCAAATCCGTTTAAGGGAATTGCGTTTTGCACCCGGGGATCGTGGGCATCAAAGGTGATGATGTTATCCACGCCCATTCTGGTAAGCTCCTGCAGGGCAATGGCGCAGTCCAGAGACTCTCTTGCCGTACGCTTGTGCTGACGGCTTTCATATAAGAAGGGCATGATGACGGTGATCCTTCTGGCTTTACCGCCTACTGCCGCGATGATACGCTTTAAATCCTGGAAATGATCGTCCGGAGACATCCGGTTTTCATATCCGCAAAGGGAATAGGTCAGAGAATAGTTGGCCACATCCACCAAAAGATACAGATCGTAGCCTCTGACGGACTCTAAGATCTCTCCCTTGGCCTCGCCGCTTCCGAATCTGGGTACCCTGGCCTTTAAGATATAAGAATCTCTCATATACCCCTTAAATGCCAGTGAATTTTTATGCTCGTTCTCTCTGGTAGTTCTCCATTTTACCAGGTAGGAATCGATCTTTTCTCCCAGCTTGACACAGCTGGCAGCCGGGATCAGTCCCAGACTTCCTACAGGTATGGTTTCGAGGTTTCTGAGTTCTTCACGCTCTGACATGCATGTACTTCCTTTCTAGTTTTGGTCTTCCTGCCTCTGTCTTGCTTTTTCCCTGCGAATGTCCGATCCGGTAAACTTGCAGATCAGATAGTTGCTGGTAATCCGGGAAAAAAGCCGCTCCGAATAGATCCGTTTCAAATCCGTAAGGGACAGATTCGTGGAAATGATGGTGGGTTTTTCCTTCAAAATCCTTTCATTGATCAGGGAAAAGAGTTCGGAAAATACAAAGTTGTTAAACCATTCCGTTCCCAGATCATCCAGGATCAACAGGTCGCAGTCATAGATCATGCTGCGAACAGCGCCCGCATCTTCCTCCTGATCCGACCTTCCGGCATTCTTTGCCGCAGCCAGTCTGTCAAACAGTCTGCCCGCAGAATAATACACCACTTCCAGCCCTTTGTCCAGAAGTTCCTTCGCCACACAGCAGGATAAAAAGGATTTGCCGGTACCTATATTACCATAAAAAAAGAAATTTTTATAGCCGTCCTTTGGATTTGCCGCAAATTTTCGGCAAAGATCCAGCGCACGGCTGAAATTTTCCAGATCCTCTCCCTGATAATACTCCAGGGAAAGATGATCGAAATTCTCTGTTTTTAACAGCTCCGACAGACCGGACTCCTCACTGAGGCGCTCTGTCAGCCGCTTTGTAAAGCATTTGCAGCGGATACTGCGGGCACCGTATGCGTCCCGAAGATAGCCTGTATCCTCACAGTCCCTGCACTGCCAGACCCCGGAAAGATAATCTGCAGGGTATCCCGCTTCCACCAGAAGACTTTCCTTTTTTCTGCGAAGGCTCTCCTGATCCATGAGAGTCTCCTCATCGTCGGATCCGCCCTCCTGCATCTCCCCGGGCATAGCCAGCTTCTGATACAGGGCCGAAAGCTCCGCTCTTCTGGTATTTTGCAAAAGCGTTTTATAAGCAGGGACCTTTTCAAAGATCTCCTGCTTTCTTTCTTCTAAACGTGTCCTGTTTTCCAGCTGCAGTCTGTCATAGTCCCGCCGGATGTCATCCAGGATCCGATCACTGTTCTTTGTCATTTATATTTCAAAAGCTCCTTTTCCAGTGCATCTATATCCGTATCATCCCGTCTGATATACTGGTTATGCACCATACCCATGGCGTTTTTGGGTGAAGGTCCCATGTTCTGGGGCGTGCTCTGGGCTCTCTTTTCCTCTGCCTTCTGGATCTGGGAAATGGTCTTCAGTCCCGAAGCATGCCAGTTTTTTAGGATCCCGTCGGTATAGGTGATCCGGTTTTTCTCCGTGGATAACACAGCCTTTTCGCAGGCATGCAAAATCACGGTCTCTGAAAATCCGTACTCGTGATACCACTTCAGAATATAGTCTGCTTCCGTCTGGGTTACCTCCGAGCGGCGCCCTAAGGCCTGCATCACGTTATACACGATCTTCTCATAGCGGGAGGAACGGTTCTTGGCCTGGGCCACCGTTTTGATCCCCGCCTGATGCCAGGCGATGGCTACCTTTTCAATGTAGCGCATATCCTTATGGCCTGCACCTACGCAGTACTCCACCAGGTACTCCATCAGCTCTTCCGAAAAAGCCAGCTCCTCATGAATGAAGGCAAACTTTTGCAGATCCGTAGAGGTCAGGGGTCTTCCGAAATAGGTCTCCGTTGCAAACAGGATCTGAGAAAAGCTCTCCTGCTGCTTCAGGGCTTTCAGTTCGTCTCTTGAAAACTCCCTCTTTTGCACCTTTTCAGGCTCTGCTTTTGCAGGTGCTTCCTTTACGGGAAGGGGCAGGATCGTAGCCACCGCCTGAGGCTGGGGCTGATTCTGGCTCTGGGCCTTCTGCACAGCGTCCTTATCGGAAGGCAGCTGCAGGGCGCAGATCTCTCCCTTTTTATCGTATTCGATCTCCAAAAGGCCAAACTTCTCCCAGTACGCAAGAGCACGTTCCACGTCTCTTTCAGTCAGGTTGAATTTGTCGGCAATATCGGAAATGCTGGTCGGAAGCGATGCGCTCACCATACGGAGCAGGTACAGATATACCTTGATCTGGGCGTCATTGGCCCCTGCAAGGTACTGATCAATAAACTGCGTCGAGATCCTGACGCAGTCGGAAGGATTCTCTTTAAAGATTGTCAATCGGCTCATTTTCATCATCCCACATTTCAATTTGCCCGTCTTCGGGCAAAGCAAAGTATAACACAACCCACCTCAAAAGAAAACCCGAAAATTGCTCACAAAGCCCGATAAACAGGCACTTTGCGGCGATTGTGGAAACTGTGGAAACTGTGGAAAACTTCCATCCTTTTCGTTGACATAAACACCGAAGTTTGGAAAGTGGGGCGAAAATGCGCCCTTTCGTTGTTGCATTATGTAACCGTCATTTTTCCACAATCCGGGTGGCCTTTTTGACCTCCCGAAAAGTGGATATTGTGAATAACTTATTTACCCAGCAGATGTTCGCCGATTTTATAGACGTCTCCGGCGCCCATAGTTATCAACACGTCACCGGGCTCACATTTTTTTAATAAATAACTTTCAATCTCATCAAAAGTGGGGAAATAGGCGCAGGGAGCACCCAGTTTTTCCAGCTCTGCAAGGAGTGTCCGGGAGCTGATCCCCAGGGTATCAGTCTCTCTTGCCGCATAGATATCCGCCAAAATCACCTCATCTGCCAGGGAAAGGGCCTGGGCAAAGGGATGCAAAAGGGACTTGGTCCTTGAATAGGTGTGGGGCTGGAATACCACCCGCAGGGTCTTGTGGGGATACTTGGCAGCTGCCCGAAGGGTTGCCTCAATCTCCGTGGGATGGTGCGCATAGTCATCGATAATGGTTACATCTCCGATGCTGCCCTTATACTCAAAGCGCCTGTCCGTTCCGTGGAAATTGGACAAGGCCGTAGCAATGGTCTCAGGCTCTGCCCCCATCAAAAGGGCGGATGCAATAACGGAAAGGGCGTTAGAGACATTGTGTTTTCCTACAACTCCCAAGGATACGGGGAAGGTTACGGTGTCTTCAGCAGCAGAAAGAGCGCCGCTCAGTTCATAGTCCAGGATGGGCGAGATCTCTTTCAGCGTCTCTTTTTGCATATGGAATACAAAGGATGCCCGTCCCTTTTCATCGAAGGTAAGGTCCGTTGCATAAACATCGGCATAGCTCTTGGGATCTGTTCCTTCTTCGGGGATCCCGAAGGTCAGTACCCTGCAGGCAAGATCCTTTGTCAGCTCTTCCTTGTTCTCAATATCCGCCTGCAATAAAAGCAGTCCTTTTTCGGGAAGCAGCTTTGCAAAGCGGTGGAAGGACTCCCGGATCTCTTCCAGGTTTTTGAAAAAGTCCAGATGGTCCGCATCCACATTTAAGATGATGCCGATCCTGGGAAACAGAGACAGAAAGCTGTTGGTATATTCACAGGCCTCTGCCACGAAAACCTCAGAGGATCCGATGCGGATGTTACCGCCGATGCTCTTAAGCATTCCCCCTACGGAAAGGGTAGGATCCGCATCCATGGCAAGCAGCACCTCTGACAGCATGGAGGTGGTGGTGGTTTTTCCGTGGGTTCCGCTGACGGCAATAGGCATCTGATAGTTTTTCATCAGCTGTCCCAAAAGTTCGGCTCTAGTCATCATGGAAAGTCCCAGCTCGGTGCATCTTGCAAACTCCGGATTGTCCGGATGGATGGCTGCAGTATAGACCACCGCATCAATGCCTTCCTCAATATTGGAAGCCTTCTGACCGTAGTAGATCCTGGCTCCCTCCTGCTCTAATTTCTCCGTCAGTGCGCTTTTTGCCGCATCCGATCCGGATACCTTGAAACCTCTTTTTAACAATACCTCTGCCAGTCCGCTCATGCTGATGCCGCCGATGCCGATAAAGTGGATCCATACCGGCTTTTGAAAATCTACCTGATACATGGTTTTTGTCCTTTCTTTTGGTTCATTTTTCTATTCACAAAGGAAAAACGGACCCGTTAAGATCCGTTTTGGCTTTTATCTGCTTCCATCAGATGTCACAGCCGGATACTGTCCCCTTGGCCCAGGGACTTCCCACGTCACATCTTCCGTGATGATACTTCTGCTCTACCTGTCCTTTTTCCAGTTCTTCGGAAAACTGTACCTTCAGACGGCTTACCCCACCGTCCATTTTTCCGTCTATCATGCGAAGGACTTCGTCAATGGCCTGATCGTCGATCTTTTTCTCTTCACTCATCTTCTGCCTCCTTATACTCTACGTCGGACACGATGCCGGCTTCTCTTTCCGCAGCCGGATCATACTTCTTGATTCTCTCGATCTCCGCCTTGAGGCGGGCAATCTCGCTCTTGGCCTCCTTGATGGTAGCCATCTGCCTCTCAAAGGCCAGCTCCGAATCCGTGGCGTGGGTCAGATAATAGGCTTCCCCGATCTCCTTGTAGGCGGTATTGATCTTGCCCTCAAGCTTGGTGACCTTCAAAGAAAGCCCCGGCAAAGCGGCATAGGTTTTAGCCTTTCTCGTGGTATCCGAGTCCTTTACGCTCTTCAGCGTAACGCCGATCTTTTCTCCAATCTGATTAAACAGGTCCATAAGCTCCCTCCGGTTTCTTGCTAAAGGTCTTAAGCTCTCAGTGGATCCGAGGAGACTCGAACTCCCGACCCCCTGCTTGCGGAGCAGGTGCTCTCCCAGCTGAGCTACGAACCCGTATGCACCTCCTACTGTACCGCATTTTCCCATAATTTGCAAGATATGGGGTGTATTGGTTCACAGGCCCTCATAAACCTCGTATGCCCGGCGCTGCACAGTCACCGTCCGATTCATAGCAACACCCCACACCTCGTGCACTCGGCGCTTCGCGCCTCTACTACTGCTTCGCAGTGGTACACTCGGTATGGGGCGTGTTCCTGTTTCACACAGAGGTTACGATTCGCGGGCCCCCGCATAAACCTCGTATGCCCGGCGCTTCGCGCCTCTACCGCTGCATGCGCAGCTGCACACTCGGTTTACGCAGGGTTCCTGCTTCGCATATTCACATACGATTTGCAGGACTGCGTTACACTTCGCATGCACGGTGCTTCGCACCTCTACCGCTGCATTCGCAGCTGCATGCTCAGTTTACGCAGGGTTCCTGCTTCGCAGTCACCGATCTCAACAAAAGCTCTGTCTCTTCTATGCAAGCATAGGAGACAGAGCTTTCATTGATCTCCTTTCCTGCAAATCGTAACCTCTGAACGCGAAAAATCCGTTAGCCGAGGGGATTGGCTAACGGATTATGAGGGGATAATAGAGAAACTCTCGTTTCTCTATGTCCATATTATCAAAAATGTGCATTTATGTATAGGAATTTGCTCCATTTTTTTCTTAAGAATCACTTAAGATTGGCGCTGTTCACGGTGATTCTCCCGAACCGGAGCTTGGCGATGAGCTTATCATTTTGCTTGTATTGATAGCGGGATAAGAGCTTGTCGTTAAAGTAATCTCCCCCTCCGGAAAGAAGCTCCGTCACCTTGCCGCTGTACCCCGTCAGATCAGCTTTTGCGCTGTATTCATAGGCATAGTCCGAAGCCAGTTTTTCCCGCTCCTTGATCTTTATTACCAGAGCTTCATCCAGCCCCAGAAGCTGAACCTGCTCGGAAGAAAGCTGCTCCATCCAGGCCTTTGCCTCCTCGGCCGCCTCTTTTTTGGCCTCCTCGGAAAGCTTTCTGCCATCCTCTTTTGCCATCCGGGCATAAACCAGATCCCCCAGGCACTTGTTAATGGCGGTATCCCGGGCCAGCTCACTGACGAAGGTAGAGTCATTGCCTGCGGAAAAATGGGTATTCCAATAATCCAGAAGATCCCCGGGATTGTATTTTTTCGCCTGCTGCTGGGTAAAGCTTTCCACCTCATAGATGTAGTAGCCAAACTCCCGCAGGGTCACCTTTTCATCCTCTAAGGTCAGCACACTGTCATCCAGGTGGTCTGCATAGGTAAAGGGATTGCTTTGCTTGTAAAAGACCGAAGAAAAAGCCAGAAGGAGGATCATCAGGATCACTCCCACCAGGATCACGGTATTTCGCCGAAGGGCTTTTTTTTCTTCCTCTTTTGTCATAAATATCCCCTAAAACTCTTCTTCCTCGATGCCCACACGCTTCTTTACGGGCCGCTCATAGAGCCTTCGCCGCAGCTTCTCTTTTTGGTTCTTCCAAAAGTCGATCCACAGATCCTTTCCGATCCTGCGGATAAAGGTCACAATTCCGAAAATAAAGGATACCAGAGGCGTCATAAACAGCAACAGCCGCAGCATGAAAAGACAGAACACATGCCACTCCAACGCCCGCATCTCGTTTTCCCAGAAGGGAAAGACCACTGCAGATTTCTGCATAAGCAGAGAAGGTATATCCGCAAATCTGGCAAGAAGCTTTCCGGCCGTGAAACGATCCTCATTATCCACCAAAACCGCATTGGTATTTTCCTGATCCACCGCATCCTGAAGCTTGTTTAAGGCAAAGCCGGAAACGGGGTTGGGCAATACCGCCTCGTAGCTTACGATGGGTGCCCCTTCATACTGCTTGTGGAAGGAGGCATAGGACATAAACAGAATGCTCTTTCCGCCGATGGCCTTCTCAGCGAACTCTCCGATGGGCTTTTCATAGACTCCGGCTACAACGTAAGGCACGCCGCCTATATAGATCCTCTGTCCCTCAATCTCATAGCCACCGAAAACCGCCCAGGCAGTATCCCGATCCAAAAGCACCCGATCCTGCATGACATCCGATTCCTGAAAATAGGAGCCGCTGATGAGCTGAAAGGAATGGAAGAGAAAAAAATCGCCTCCCACACCCATGATCATTACATCTTCCTTGCCCCGAAGTCCCTGCATGGTGGTGCGGGACACATCATCCGTGGTGACTGCCATATAGGCGTCCGTCCAGAGCTTGCCGTTGGTATCCGTATCGGAAAAGGAAGCATCCAAAAGGCTTCTTTGCAGTCCCGCCCGAATCTCCGAGATCTTATCCTTCGCAATCCCGGACAAGGCCGGCCAGAAAGCACTGACCTGATGGTAGGGTTTTTTATCCGCTGCCCAGCGTTTTCCCTCCTGCTGGCTGTAGGCCTGTCCGATCTTCACATGCAAAGCCACGGTCAGTACCAGACACAGGATCAGACACACAAGGTCCGCTATTAAAATCCTTCGGTGCGCGTAGCACCATTTCAGTATCCGCATATTACCCGGTCCTCACACGTCTTATCAGTTATCTGCCAGTCTGACCTTCATTCCGGCTTCCAAAGGCTTGGTGGAATTGGTTACCACATAGCAGTAGGAATACAGATCCCCGCTGACTGCCGAGCTGGTCTCATCACTTGCCAGCACGGAAACATCATCCCGCTTCAGCACATATCGATTGCCCAAAGGGGAGGATTTAACAATGATCTCCAGCACATATTTTCCGTTGTTATCCTCCCGGATGGCGCTGTTGGGTACCACGCAATCATAGCGCTCGCTCTTTTCCCCAACGGAAAGCTCCAGGTTCTGTCCCACTACCACATCGTCTCCGGTAATGGTAAATACCAGCTGCTTGTTGTTATTGGGATTCTCCAGATCCGGTTTTACAGCGGAAAGGGACGCCTTAATATCCTCTCCCCAGATATTCAAAATCTCTGCTTCCTGGCCCTGCTTTACCAGCTTGGCCTGTTCCTTGGTAACGGTAAACTTGGCACTGTAACCGTTTCCTGTTACGGCAATGACTGCCAGAGCGCTATCAGGCGTTACCGTATCCCCGGCGATGCAGCTGATGCTCTTAACCACACCGCTGTTTTTGGAAACCACTTCCATATCCGTAACACCGTTTTGTTTATTTCTCAGCTTTTCCACCAGTTCTCTCTGGTCTTCGATCTTTTTCCTCTGGGCACGCAGCTCCAGATTGGCCTTGCCCTGGGTGGAACCGTCCTCTCTCTTCTTATCGGAAAGACCGATCAAAAGAGCATCTAGGGCCTTTTGCTTGCTCCGGACATCCTCTGCCGCATCATCGACATTGGGAGTATCTGCGATTACCCCTTCCAGGGAAGATACCCGGGCGGATACCTCCGTCAGTTCCTTCTTTTTCTCGATGAGCTTGTTATTGGTCTTCTTCAGGGCATTGCCGCTGACGGTTTCCGACTTACTCTGCAGGCTTGCAACCTCTACCTCCAGGGTTTCCTGCTTTTTCTTAAGACCGACCAGCTCTGCCTCCCAGGCACTCTTGGACTGAGCCTTTTTCTGATTTTCAATGGCGGCGTCCAGATCCTCTCTGGCGGTTTTGATATCCAGATTGTCCATGGCGTAGCTGGGAGAAAGATCCAAAAGAGCCTTATTATACTCGAGCTCCAGACTATCCAGGGTATCCTGGGCTTCCTTCAGGGCAGAATCCTCCGAAGAAAGACCGTTTTCCAGACTGGCTCCGGCTGTGGTCTTTACAGGCTCCAGTTCAAAGAGCACATCACCCTCCTGTACCTCGTCACCGACTTTTACCTTGACGCTTCCCACCGTCCGGTTTTCCTCGATCATAACTTCATAATCCTCAGCCGTCTCCACAACGCCGGTGCCCCGCACCTTGCTGGTGACGCTGCTTTCCATGGCTGTGGCCGTTGAAACCTCCGGAAGGGAGTAGTTCATGATTGTATTGGAAAAGAAGGTTAAGATCAGCATGATGATTAAAAAGATGATCAGCAGATTTTTGACGATCTCCTTTTTCGTTTTGGGTTGATTCTCGTTTTGTTCGTTCATGGAAGCTCCCTTCTTACTTGCTTTCTTTCCTGCTTGCTTTCTTTTTGCAACTCGCCTTGTTGATTAATAAACTAACTCTGTCCGTTAACCCTTTACACCGCCGGAATAGGAAATGCCGTCGATGAGGTATTCTTCTCCGTATAAATAGATCAAAATGGTGGGGATCATGTAGATCACCGCCACGGCAAAGGCCAGGCCCACTTCTCCGTTGTTGATCTGGGATAAGAACACCGAAAGGGGATGCTTATCCTGATCCGCTAAAAGGATCAGGGGCTGCTCCACCATATTCCAGTAATCGATGAACACCAGAATCGCCGTGGAGGCAATGGCACTTTTACAAAGGGGAATACAGATCTTTGTAAAGATCTGCCACTCCGTTGCCCCGTCCAGCTCCGCCGCCTCGATAAGACCGTTGGGAATCCTTCGCATAAACTTCGTCAAAAGGAAAACCGAGAAGGTGGAAAAAACTCCCGGCAGGATTACCGCTGCCCGGGTGTCCAAAATCCCCAGCCACTTGGTTACCAGAAAGTTGGGAACCAGCGTTACCTGATAGGGCATCAGCATCATGATGACGTAGGCAAAAAACAATATTTCTTTTTTAAAACTTCGAAACCGGGTAAAACAGTAAGCCGCCGCTAACGCAATGAACACCTGTCCCGCTACGATGGGCACTACCAGGATCACCGAGTTCCAGAATTTTAACAGATAATCCGGACTTTGTAACAGCACCGTGTAGTACTGCTTCAGGGTTACCATATCCGGTATGAATTTCAGGTTTGCACTTTTGGATACATAGGAAGACTTAAAGGTCTTGGGCGCTCCCCAGTAGGCCGGCTCCTCCTGTGTCAGGCTTTCAAAGATCACGCCGTAGTTGGATGTGATCTCGGTTTCCTGCATAAAGGAATTTGCCATGGTAAGTACAATAGGCATCAAAAAGGAGGAAGCAAACACCAGGGCAATGGCAAAGAGGATCACCCGGGTTACCAGGCTTCTTCTCTTTCTCTTTTTCAGGGATGCGACCTTTCTTCTTCTGCTTCCCACCCACTG
>JAEEKV010000078.1 GCA_016282595.1 Lachnospiraceae bacterium | reverse complement strand
GGGGTCTTTCTCCATCTTCATCACCACATCGACATTGATCGCTACAACATAGGATTTCTTCTTGTCCCGAATCAATGAATCTATCTCGTCCAACGCTTCAGACATGTTAACGTTATTTACTATTGTATTAAGTAATGGCTGTTTCTTCATAAACCTCTATTCCTTAGGTTCATACATCTCGGGGGTGTAATGGATCACCTGGGTTCCACCTTCTTCAAATCGGAACGGCACATAAAGCATACCCTTCATGGCTTCCATCACCTCGTTTTGCTTCTCTTGCGGAACGTAGAAAAGCAAAAAGCCGCCGCCACCGGCGCCCAAAAGTTTTCCACCAAGTGCTCCCGCTTCAATCCCTTTCTCATAAAGTGCATCAATACTATTCGTAGTGATAGCACCACCGGTTTGTCTCTTCAGATGCCAGGTTTTATCCAACAATCTGCCGAAATCATCTAGATTTCCATTTTTATCTTCCAGCACTGCCTCAGCTTCATCCACTAGGGCATACATATCCCGCAGTTGCTTGATCTTTCTATCATATCCGTCTTGATTAGCCTTCTGCATCTCGGAACTGAACCGAGTAAAACCGGTAAAAAACATAAGGAGATTATTATTTAATCTCTCTTTTCGTTCCGGATGAATAATGATCGGATGTACATCATACGTTCCGTCTTTAGTAAAGTCAATACGGTTAAGTCCACCGAAAGATGCTGCAATCTGGTCCTGCCATCCGCCGGCCTCGTGACATAATTTACGTTCTAAGTAGATTGCTTCATCCGCCAAGCGCTTCTTATCTACGTACCGTCCTTTCAAACAGTAGAAGGCATTCAGCATACCAACTGCAAAACTGCTACTGGTACCCAACCCTGATCTTGCCGGAAGATCCGCTTCATAGGTAAGGCGAATTTCATGCATATCAAGCATTTTCATCGCATTTCGAACTGCCGGATGATCGATATCTCCGGTTTCAGTTACTCGTTCTATCTTTGAATAGGAAAGTTCCGTAGAATAGTCAAAGAAGCGCGGCAAATGTCGTACTGTAACATAGCAGTACTTATCAAATGTAGTTGATAATACGGCTCCGCCATATTCTCGAAAAAAGCTTTCCATATCCGTTCCACCGCCAAAGAATGACATGCGAAAGGGGGTTTTTGTGATAATCATATTGATACCTGCTTATTGAATTTGTTTTTTTGTAAGCGCTCCAAAATCCGGCGGGTTGATATAGTTCCCTCCCGCACTATGATCGGGTATCCGGCCTTTTGGCCATAAAATATACCCCGGCCGTAACTGTTTACGACCGGAGCACCTTGACAATTCACATACTATTAAGATCACATGGCATCGAAGATGGCCTTTTGGTGAGCTTCATATCTTCCCTGGATCTCTGCTTTCACATCTGGCTGCCAGGGGGCAAGTTTTTCCAGTTCATCATCACTCATCTTTGCACTTGGTGCCATGTCCAGAAGGTACTGCAGATAATAGTACACATCCACGTTGTTTGCTCTGGCTGTCTCTACGATGGAGTAGACCAGTGCACTGGCATCGGCACCTTTGGGGGTATCGGCAAACAACCAGTTCTTCCGGCCTGTAACGAAGGCTTTACAGCTCCGTTCTGAGGTGTTGTTGGAAAAACTGCATCCACCATCCTGCAAGTAGTTCTCGAGGAACGGCTTCCTGTTTCGGATGTAGATCAGGGCTTTTTCCATCCTGGATCCTTTTACAGAAGTCTGTTTATCGAGCCACTCCCAGAATGCTTCCAGGATCGGCATCTCTTTCTTCAGCCGTTCCTCTTTGATGACATCATAAGAAGTGCTCTTTGCATGGATCTTCGCCTCAAGATCAAAGAGCTTTTGGATATATATCAGCCCCTGCACGGCAGGGACAGTATGGTCATTTTCCTTTCCCTTCGGGATGGCATCCACCAGGTAGCGTCTCACATGTGCCCAGCAGGAGGTGCGGATGCAATTCTTCAGTTTATTGTATCCGCTATAGCCATCCGTCATCAGGTACCCTTGAAAACCTTCCAGGTATTCCCTGGCGGTCTCACCCGCTCTGGTCTCGGAGTAGTGGAACAGGACGATGTTTTCCGGTTCGTATTCTCCGCTGCGGAATACCCACATGAAGGACTTTGTTTCCGGCCGCCTTTCCGGTTCTTTCAACACCTGGACCGGCGTCTCATCAGCCATCGCGTAACGGCCGTTTATCAGTTTCCGGCGGAAAAAGTCACACATAGGTGTGAAGAATTCCTTCGCATTATTGATGATCCAGTGGGCCAGCGTATTTCGTCCGATGGGTGCGCCCATCCGCATAAATTCCTGCTCCAGCCTGTAGAGGGGCATGGAATTACGATACTTCTGGTACATGATCCAGGCGAGGGTGGAAGAAGATGCCATACCGTGTATCATGTGCGGATGGCTATCTTTTCCTTTCACGATGTGAGGGATCTCTTCACCAACCTTACACTGAGGACAGCCGTAGTTGATGCTGTAGTATTCGATGACAGCGATCTGGGCCGGGATATAGTGCAGTTCCGTACGGACATACTCTTCCCCGATGCGTTCGAGGGTTGTACCACAAACGCTGCAGATCTTTTCTTCTTCAGGAAGATCCAGGTATTCCTTTTTTACCGGGATACCTTTGAACCGGTCCTTCAATGTCCCCTTTTTCTTACGAGTGTGCTGTTCGACGGTGATCAGTTCAGCTTCTTCCGGAGTCGGCTTTTGCTGCGTCGCTTCAGCCTCATTGAAAAGATCCATCTGCCCGGGCCAGTCATCGTTCCGCTTCTCACTCTTCTTTCCAAAGAGTTTTTTGGTAAGATAGTCGATCTGCTCCTGCAAGATGCGTTCCCGTTCGATGTGTTCCTGTTCACGGCGGTTGGCTTCTGCAACGTCCTGGTGCAGAGCCTGGATGGTGTTATTCAGTTGGAGGATGGTATCCTTCAGTTCTACCATCTGACGGTCTTTTGTACTCAGTGCCAAAGCAGCGTCCTCCGATATCTGATACCTTGATTCTATCAGAAATACAGGGCTTTTGATATCGGCAAAAGGGCGAAAACACTGTAAGGACAAGGGCCTGTAAGGCTTTTTAAGGAATCGTCCAGAAAAGTGCACAAAGAAAGCAGTTCTATTTTCAGGACGCTCTGATGGCCCGTGGCTGCTCTATATCAAGGCCTGAGAGAAGCCAGTCCAGCTGTTGCCATGAAAGGGGCACGACCTCGTCCCGATTTCTTGGCCAGCGATATCTGCCCTGGATGACAGACAGTCTCTTATACAGGAGTATAAAACCATCCGGTTCCCACATGAGGATCTTGATACGGTCACATCTGCGTCCGCAGAACAGATAGAGTGCTGACGCTTTGGGATCCATCCGGAGTTTTTCCTGTACGATGGCGCACAGTCCATCGATGGATTTCCGCATATCCGTATAGCCGCACACGATATAGATTTCCGTAGCGGCTGTGATATCGCCGATCATGACATGCTCCTTAAGAGATGTATCGTTTTGGAGAGCAGCACCGGATCCGCATCATTACAGACTTCGATGGTGGCATCATGAAAAGTGATCTTGATTGTATGTGAATTGTCAAAGTGCGTTGGCACCGATGCAGGTATGGATACCGGCGGCACCGGAGCATCCGGAAGGATGCTGACCTGCACGACGTCTTGTTTCATACGGGGCAGGTGATCTATATCAATTGAACTACGTTTTGGTATGTCTACAGACCTTTGGCGTAGTCTTTTGATAGCTGTATAAAAGGACTGACGACAGATACCGTTCTGATAACACCAGTTGGCATCTGTCAGGCCGCTTTGGC
>JAEEKV010000077.1 GCA_016282595.1 Lachnospiraceae bacterium | reverse complement strand
TGCGAGAGCAAAAAAGATCGCGCCTAAAAGTTTCGCTTATCCATAAATGTTATTTCTATTTTCTGTGGATTTTTGGATTTTTGTTGCTGCAACCCGCATAAACACTGGGCTTATAGCACTTTTCTATACTAGCTTATCAAAATCCCCGGGGAGCCCACTATTACTTGGCTCAATGCATCTCTTCTTTTTTATCACACCTCGAATTTATACCCCATCCCCCAGATGGTCTTGATGCTGTCACCGTGGTCTCCCATCTTGCTGCGCAGCTTCTTGACATGGGTATCGATGGTTCTGGCATCACCGAAGTAATCATAGTTCCACACGTGATTTAAGATCACCTCACGGGAAAGAGCTATGCCCTTATTCTCCATGAAGTAGGTTAAAAGCTCGAACTCCTTGAAGCTTAAATCAATGGGCTTCTCATCAATGGTCACGATGTGTGCCACCTTATCCACCTTGATCCCGCCGGCTTCCAGAACCTCATCCGCTGCGGCTGCATTGCTTCTCCTTAAGATGGCTTCCACTCTGGCCACCAGGATCTTGGGACTGAAGGGCTTGGAAATATACTCATCCACACCCAGCTCAAATCCCATGAGCTCATCCTGCTCCGAGGATTTTGCGGTTAACATAATAATTGGCACCTGAGAGCTTTCACGGATCTCCCGGCAGACCTCCCAGCCATCCATCTTCGGCATCATCACATCCAATATGATCAGGCTGATGGACTGGTCCTTGTAAAAGATATCCAGGGCCTCTTCCCCGTTTTCCGCTTCTACCACGTCATACGAGCTCCTTGTCAGAAAATCCCGTACCAGCTTTCTCATTCTGCTTTCATCATCTACTACCAGGATCTTGAGCTTTTCCATAGTTGTTCTCCTTTATGTCCCCAGGGGGATTATGTTGGTGAATCTGTTGCCATTATTCAATAGTTATGTAAACTGCTATATCTTAGTCACGTAAATCAATATTATGTAAACTAATCCAGCTCTCCGGATCGATACAGATCGATATAAAACCTTCACTCCGTGTCGATCACCCTCGGCGTCGATTCTGCTGAAGCACCGGCGGAGGGACTGCTTCCCTGCTCCTTGATGCTGACTGCCGCTTCCCGCTCCCGAAGCTCCTGTTCCCATTCGGAATACTGATTAAGGATCTTGCTTCGGTAGTTGACTATGGTGGGGTTGTTTCCGGTAAGGCTGATCACAAACATGGCCAGAATGATCACTGCCATGGCAATCATCACGTACCACTGGTACTTGATCATTTTGTTCGCCTGTGCGACCTTTTGCTTCTGGGCTTCCAGCCTCGTGCGAAAGACTTCCTCACTCATGGGATGGCGGGGATGCTCTCCGCCTTGGGCGCCTTCCGGACCTTCTGCATCCGCTTGCGCACTCCCTGCACTATCCAAGCCGCCTTCGCCAGATGCTGCCTTCATTCCTTCGCTTCCCGCATCCGCTCCGGTTCGTGGCAGGATGATCGGCGCGATCAGGCTTTCATCCACGCCCTTTTCATACAGATAATCCTGCAGCCGCATAAGGTACGCGATCCCCACAGGGGTTGTGAAAACCTGATTGTCCCTTGCCTTTTGATAGAGGCTCAGGGTTGCGTTCACATCCTCGTAGTCCATCTTTTTATTCAGGGCGTCGATCCGTTTTTGTTCGGTCCGGGCCTTGTTTGCGCTCTCCGGATCGTTAAATGCGATACCGCCAACTACCAACTCATCTGCTGCCATAGCTTACCCCCAGCTTTTCAGCTTTCTGTGCAAGAACAAAAGCACCACTGCAGCCAGTCCCAGAATCCCGAAAAAAGCAAAGCCCGCAGATGCGGTAGCAAAGCCGGGATTGAAGGCTGACTTGGATTTTTTGATCTCTGCGGAATGGAAGGTCAGGGTGCAATTTGTCTGCATGCTCTGTCCGAACTCCGTTTTGATCACACTGACATCAATGGGTGCATCTGTCTTTGCCACAGGGATCACAAATTTGGAATTGCCGTCCCTTTTCTCTTCCTCAGCAATCTGCTTGCCCGCAACGGTCATGGAGGTATAGTAGATGCTGTCCCACTCGATGAGGGCTGTCATCTCGCCGTCCTTGATACGGACTCTGGCAGGGGTGGTGATCTCGGATCCTACCCAGCCGCCGTCTAAGGTAACGCCCATGGTATAGATGCCGTTCTCGATGCCCAGCTCAGAGATCTTTTTACCATCCCCTTCTGCTGCCGACAGGCTGATGCTTCCGGCCTGCAGCGTCAAAAGAACCGCCGCCACGGCCATTGCCGATGCCATCCATCTTTTGCACATCCGAAGTACTGTCTTTTTTGTTATTTTCATTTCTTTTTCCCCGCTTACTATTGGTTGCTGTTTATTATTTCGGATCCTATTTATCTCCCAGCTTCATGGTGAGCTGGATCCGCTTTTTGGCTTCATCCACGCTTAAAACCTTTACATCCACCACATCTCCCACACTGACTGCATCCAGGGGATGCTTGATGTAGCGATCGGTGATCTGGGAAATGTGAACCAAACCGTCCTGATGAACGCCGATATCCACGAATACGCCGAAGTCAACTGCATTCCGGACAGTGCCCTTTAATACCATGCCGGGCTTTAAGTCCTTCAGATCCAGGATATCGCTTCGCAGGATGGGCTTAGGCATATCCTCTCTGGGATCTCTGCCGGGCTTTTCCAGCTCGGAGATGATATCCTTCAGGGTGGGTTCGCCGATGCCGATCTGTTCGGCCATCCTGGCGATATTGCCTACCTTCTTTGCAAGCCTTGATGCACTCTCGCTAACCGCGGCTGCGCTTTTCTGCGCTCCTTTGCTTTGCTTATCAGGCTGCTGGCCCATATTGTTTCCTTTGCCGGATTTTTTATCCTGCACAACGCGAATGCCCATTCTTTCAAAACCGGAAAGGTTCAGGCCGCCGTTGTTGTCATTTCTTCTTCCTCTTTCACGAGGCTTCTCTTCCTTGATTGCCGGCTTTTCCAGGGGCGTCTTTTGCCGAAGCTCCATAACCTCATCCATGCTCATCTGGAGATTTTCCAAAAGTCTGCCTACGGCTTCATAGGATTCGGGATGGACGCTGGTGGCATCCAGAAGGTTATCTCCGTCTGCGATGCGAAGGAAGCCTGCACACTGCTCAAAGGCCTTGGGGCCCAGCTTCGGTACCTTCAAAAGCTGCTTTCTGTTGGTGAATTTTCCGTTGGCTTCCCGGTAATCTACAATGTTCTTGGCGATGGGCTTGGTGATGCCCGAAATATAGGTCAAAAGGGATGCAGATGCAGTGTTCAGATCCACCCCTACTTTATTCACGCAATCCTCCACCACACCTGTAAGGGCGTCGGATAACTTCTTCTGATTCAGATCATGCTGGTACTGTCCCACGCCGATGGATTTGGGATCGATCTTTACCAGCTCTGCCAAAGGATCCTGCAAACGTCTTGCAATGGAGGCTGCGCTTCGCTGTCCCACATCAAACTCCGGGAACTCCTCGGTTGCCAGCTTGGATGCGGAATAAACGCTGGCGCCTGCCTCACTGACGATCACGTACTCCACACGGGTATCCAGCTCTGAAAGAAGCTGGGCAATGATCTGCTCCGACTCTCTGGAGGCGGTACCGTTTCCTACGGAGATCAGGGTAATGCCGTACTTTTTGATAAGCTTCTTTAAGATTTCCTTGGACTGCTCTACTTTGTTCTGTGGCTCCGTAGGATAGATGACGGTGGTATCCAGTACCTTTCCGGTTGCATCTACCACAGCCAGCTTACAGCCTGTACGGAAAGCCGGGTCCCATCCCAGAACCACTCTGCCTGCAATGGGAGGCTGCATCAGAAGCTGCTTTAAGTTCTTTCCGAAGACCTGAATAGCCCCCTCCTCTGCCTTTTCCGTCAGTTCGTTTCGAACCTCTCTCTCGATGGCGGGTGCGATGAGTCTGTCATAGCTATCCTTGATAGTATCCTTCAGCACATCGGTGGTGATGGGATTCTCGTTTTTGATGATCCTGGTCTCCAGATATCGAAGGATCCGCTCGGTGGGTGCCTCTACACTTACGCCAAGAACCTTTTCCTTCTCTCCGCGGTTCAGTGCCAAAATGCGATGTCCCTGAGCCTTGCTGACGGCTTCAGTGAACTCATAATACATGGTGAAGATCCCGGTGGGATCGTTTTCCTTCTCCTTTACCTCGGATACCAGAGTGCCTTCCTCCATGGTGGCTTTTCGGATGTAGGCGCGATACTCCGCCTCGTCGGAGATCTGCTCTGCTAGGATATCCATGGCTCCTGCAATGGCCTCCTTGACCCCGGGCACTTCCTTTTCCGGATCCACGAAGGGCTGTGCTGCTTCCTCCAGGGGCTGGGTCATTTCCTGGGCCATGATCATCTCTGCCAAAGGCTCCAGGCCTCTTTCCTTGGCTACGGATGCGCGGGTCTTTCTCTTTTGTTTATAGGGACGATACAGATCCTCTACGCTTACCAGAGTTTCTGCCGCCTCGATCTGTGCCTTTAATTCCTCTGTAAGTTTTCCCTGCTCCTCGATGGAGGCAAGGACGGTCTGCTTTCTTTCCTCCAGGCCCCGAAGGTAGGTGAGTCTCTCATCTAAGTTTCGAAGGACCTCATCGTTGAGGGAGCCTGTGACTTCCTTTCTGTATCTTGCGATGAAGGGAATGGTGTTGCCCTCATCAATGAGCTTAACGGTTGCTTCTACCTGCTGCGGACGGATACCCAGCTCCTCCGCGATCTTTCTGTTAATGTCCATGTTGCTGCTTAGATTTCCTTCCTGTTGTTTTTCTGTAGATAATATAACTTCTATCTGTGACTATCCTGTGACCGTTTTGTCGGTTCGTGGAATTTCCCGGCCGCTTTCCACCATATGGTGATCTTCTAAGAAAACGCAGACCTGCATGTTCTGTCTACACGGGTCGGGCCCAAATGCCATCCGGGCACTGTGGGCCCTGAATCGCACATCCATGTGCG